>JAFGQK010000265.1 GCA_016935735.1 Spirochaetales bacterium
AAATAGTGGTGTTTTATGAGGAAAATATTTATGAACACCACTATATATGGATCAATTTTTAAAAAATTTGACTTTTTAGACAACCCCCACGATAGTAATATATAAGGTACCATTCAACTCTTATAAATTGAATGGTCTATCCCGCATATACTAACAGAATTGCAATTAAATAACAATAATATTAACCAGTTTTATTTATAATAGACCACAGCCCGGCATTCCTTTTTGAAACCTTTTTTATTATCTTGAGTATATATACAATGAGGAACCCTATCAAAAGGTCATTACAGGTGAATATACCATTTTCAGAATCAAAAAAGGGAAAAGATTATAATGATGAATCACAGATACTCATCGCAATTCAGGAAACTCTTAACAATAATCATAATGCATTCTCGGTGATTGTGGAAAGATATACCCCGATCCTCTATTCATTATCATATAAATTACTCGGATATTCGGATGAAGCGGAAGATATTGTACAGGAAATTTTTTTAAAGGTATTTGCTTCCCTTCATAAATTCAGGCTTACCAGCCGGTTTCTCCCATGGATTTATACTATTGCCCTGAACCACATCCGTTCATTTAAAAAAAAAAGAAGCAGGCAGAAAAAGATGCACCTTGTTTCTATTGATAAAAAAGATACTGTTGCATTATCTGATGTAAAACAGGTCGATCCGGCAGAAATACTGGTGAATAAAGAAGCAGAAAAGTATGCACAGAAAGCCCTGAAACGGTTGAAAACTGAATACAGGAAAATTTTTATCCTCCGTGATCTTGAGGGATTATCTGTTAAGGAAGTCGCTGCAATTCTCAATATCCCGGAAGGAACAGTAAAAACTCATCTCCACAGGGCAAAAAAACAACTCATAAAAGAATTAACAAATGAAGATTTTTTGAAACCCCGATGAAAAGAGGGTATATATTAATAATAGGAGTGTTCAATATAGTTGAACTCCAATTATAGTTTTAAACAAGGTGGAGTATAAGAATGAATTGTCAGGAATGGCGGGAACAATTCAAAGAATGGCTTACGTTACACTGGTTGCATAACAACAATACCCGGACTGATTTGCCGGATGAATTAAAAAACCACGCGGAAATATGTCATTCATGCAGTATAAGATTAAAAAGTGCGCGGATGCTTTTTATGAATACGGGACCGGTGATAACAACTCCTGCCGGCCTCTCTGAAAGAATCACCGGCTATGTTCTGGAAAAACATCGTGAAAAAAGACCTCGGAAAACTTCCTGGATTCTGGTCCCGCTGGCAGCAGCAGCCATTATATTAATTACCTTCTTTTTTACCCTTGTCTTTTTTACACGGCCCCAGAATACGATTACGATTCACCTGATGATCCAGGTGCCTGATGCCACAAGTGTTTCTGTTGTCGGTGACTGGAATGGCTGGAATCCGGCGGTCAATATTCTTTCGGATTCGGATGGCGATGGGATATGGGAAATAAGATTGAATCTTGATAAAAATAATGAATACCGGTATCAATTTCTAATTAATGGAAAGGATTGGGTTCCCGATCCCACATCCCCGCTCCAGGTGGATGATGGTTTTGGGGGAATAAACTCCATCCTTGAGATTTAAATTTTTTTTATCTGAATAACCGGTTGTATACAAAACCGGAAAGGGAGGATTGAATGAAAGGAAGAAAGATAAGTATTACCTTTTTCATTTGTATTATATATTTGTCATTATCAATGTATGTATCCAGCACTGAAGGAGAATTCCTTACTCAACTAAAAATAAATCTTCACACATATGGCTGGCTGGAGGAAGAGATAATACCGTTCATGCAGGCAGCGCAGCGTATGAACTGGGAATCTGTGGAAAATAACTATGCAGATATTGTTGCTTATTCTTTACAATACTGTAAGAAATGCAGAATGACAACGACATCAGAGGAAAAAACAGAACTTGCTTATCATCTGGCAATTGCCGCTTCGGAAATGAAGGCAATCGGTTTTGAAGAAGATGTCATTGTCCGTGTTGCAGTTAATACAAGCCGGGAGTTTGTCGGAGCCCTTAAACAATACCGGAAGAAAGGAAACGCTGATGGTCTTGGTGAAATGATCCGGGAGAGAATCCGGGAACAGGTTTGTAATGAAGGAACAGAAGCACAACGGTCATTAATTATGGAAAGAATCCGGAATCGTACTGGAACAAATTCGAACCAGAAAGAAAAACAGGGACAACAGTTACATGGAGGAGAAGGACATGGCCCTCATTAATGAAGCCATTCAATCTCTATGCTATACTTAAAATAACTGAATGTTGGCTGTCAGGAAATAGATAAGCCAATGTTATGATTAAAGGAGAGTTATTCAGGAATTCTCATGAAAGGAAAAAGATACTATTTATCTCATACAAACTCCGGGAAAAGAAAAATCCTTAAACTGGTTCTTTTCTTTTTCGTATTAATTCCGGTAATGGCGGATCCTGCCCTTTTATCAATTCTTGAGAAAAGCAGCTATACTGATGAACAGAAAGAAAATATCTGTGAAATTTTTAAAGAAGCAGAAGTAAAAGAGATTCCCTCTTCATTGATTCTTCCAAGGCTGGAAGAAGGGATTTCCAAACAAGTACCATATAACCGGCTTAAAGATGTTCTGGTAAATGAGATCGATTGTCTTGTACAGGCACGTGAACTCCTTATAGCAGTCGATACGGATATTATCCTTTTAAAGGAATCATCAATATGGCTTAGAACCGGTATTTTATTAGCAAAACATATTCCTGCCAAAACAATCCGTGCAATTGCTTGTGCGAGTATTTCCCGGTGGGAGGATTACAGGGACGCAACAGTTTTATACCTTTCTCTTATACAATGGGGTTTGACAGATGATAAAGCACTCATGGCAGTTGAATTTGTTTTACAATCCTCAATAACGGGTCAGGATTTTATCGGAATTATAAATATTTTTACCAGGGGAAGGAGTTTGCATATTTCCCCGGAAGAAATTCTTATCAGGATGAAGGAAGTCATTGATGACATTGATACCATTGAGACCCTTGAAGAAAAAATTTTATATTAATAACTGAAAGAGGTATAAAATGAAAAAACGGTTTTTCGTTTTACTGGTAATTATGACAACAATCTCCACCTCTATTTTTTCTGCATCGCCCACAATGATTCTTGGTCTTGGTGCCGGCTCTCTGGTGTTTCCCTATGAAGAAGAATCGCTTGATAGTGACTGGTTTTTGAATACAGATGCCTTACTCAGTTACAGGGATACATTGACCGATACCGGATATTATTCCTTCTTTTCCAGTTTTTCCGCTGGTTTTGCCTTTGCAAAACCTTATCTCTATTCTGATGAAGAGATGCTATCCTTTGAGACAGGGTTTCATTTTCATAACAGCAAACTCATCTGCACAGGAGGATTACATTCCTCGATTACCGGGACTAATCTGGTATTACCGTTTTATTGCCCTGAATGGGAAATGGCATATTATTTTATAACCGAAAGAAAAAAGGTACAGCCATTTTTATCATACCACGGATACTATTTCTTTGAACCGGAAAGCAAAGAAGATATTTTTTATGAGGGATTGGAACTCGGAATAAAACACAGACCTGTAATTACGGCAGGATATGGGATAAGCCTGGGTATCGGTTGGGAAAACTGGCCTGAATACCCTGTATATTCTGCTCCCGGTGCTGAGTCTGATACTATCAGAAATGATTTATTATGTATGCTCAAGGGGGAAATAGAAGGGATTTTTCAATTTTTTCTTGATTGGGAGATTATATTGTCAATTGCAATGCGGTGGTCGAATACAAATGATTATATCGAGGAGATTGATTACATTAATGAGAGAAGTGAAGACAGGGTTGTTATAAAGGTGGAAACCAATCTTGAATGGAGTCCTTCCAGGTATATTCACATAAAACTCCATCCTTATTTTACCCCCGGGATATATATTAATAAGCAGGCGGTTACGGCAGATGGTTCACTAAAAGGCGAATATGTCCGGGTATATGAAGCAGGCGGAAATTTTCACATTGACTGGACGCCGGATAATTCGTTATATATTTTATTTGAAACAGAAGGTATGATCTATTCTTCGAATTATATGGATCAATTGAACTGGTATACGCTTTTTCATCTGGGGATCAAATACAGCTTAAAATTTTAGTATGTTCCCTATTCCCTATTCCCTGTTCCCTGTTCCCTATTCTCTAGTCTCTATTCCCTATTCTCTATTCCCTATTCTCTATTCTCTATTCTCTATTCCCTATTCTCTATTCCCTATTCTCTATTCCCTATTCTCTATTCCCGTTTCTTTCACAATTCTTCTTTTTTATTAAAAACGCTTTTACTACAAGGATTACTTTTTCCCCAAGGGAGACAATCAATATTCCTCCGATAATATATTCACAAATGGAAAGAATAAGAGTAAATATGCTGTTATTTACGCCAAAGAGGGGAAGGAGTTTAAGGCTAAAAAGAAGCATAAGCGAGAAAACAGAAGCTTTGCCTAAAAAAGATATCGTATATACCACTTCGTTTTTTATGAATGACATAATAACAACGGTTACTGCAATGGTAAAAATCCTTGCAAGGATAAGAAGAAATAACCATGTGGGGATAAGGGAGTAATAAATATAGAGAATCGAAGTAAAGAAAAGAATCAGGTAATCCCCGGAAGAATCGATGTATCTTCCTATTTTTGTAATCTGTTTTAATGTTCGTGCAAGGATTCCGTCGATAAAATCAGTAAGAAATATAAAAGAGATATAAATAAGGAGAATCCACCTGATTAAGATAAGATTGATTGCAAAGAACAGAAAGAAAATAGAAGGAATGGCACTGATTCGTAAAAGTGTTATTCGATTGGCAAGATTGATCCTGCTTAATACTTCCCCGGTGTTTTCAAGAACAAAATATCTTTTCATCCCGATAAGAGCGAAAATAAACGCAATATGATAGAGAAAAGAAACCGGATAATAAAGAAAAGGGATCGACAGGGGGATTTCAGCAATACAAAGAATGATCCCGAATAACAAGCCCTGCATAAGAAAAAAAGCGAGCATTGTAAATATAATACTCCGGCTAAGGGATACATTTTTCATTATATATAATAGTATATAAGAGCCGGAACCTGTGTCAAGACAACCAGTTTCACTCCTTTAATCCTGCATTAATGTTACTGCTGCATTTGCTGCACCGTAAAGAGAAATCGAGTAATCCTTGATAATATAAACAGGTATCTTTTTAAGCAGCGGCCGGATATTCGGATTGTAATTCTGTTCAAAATTTTTCATAAACAGGTCATTTTCAATGAAAAGGGCTTCATTCTTTGTCACTATTCCACCGGCCAGGTACATTCCGCTAAAGGGCAGGAAAATAACAGACAGACTTCCTGCAAAACGGCCATACATGGAAATAAAAAGCTGCATCATTTCCTTGCATATACTGTTTTCACCTGAATATCTTGAAATCAAAGCAGGCTTTTTTTCATCCGGTGCTGCATCGATCTCCTTAAAAACACCTTCTATTTTAAGATTTTTTTTGTCTTTATAAAAATTAAAAATATTTGCTATTCCCTGACCGGAAACAAAAGGCTCTGTGCCGGGATGAGCTGCATACTCCTCCGTTACATATGCCTTTAAACCCCTTGTTATTTCATCATAAGCCGCGAACCCTGAATGTCCCCCTTCCGATGGGTGGGCACGGAATTTCCCGCCGGATTCGATAAGAAAACCGACACCAAGACCTGTTCCTGCTCCGACAACAGCTTTGGTATTTCCTTTTGAATCAGGGTATGTTCCGGATGTTGTCTTTAATTTTGTAATCTGGGCCGGATTATTTACATCCAGGGTCGGTATTCCATACCCGATGGCGAGAAAATCATTAATAATAAGTGTTTTAATGCTAATAGCTTTCTCTATTGCATTTCCATCAACATTCCAGTTACAGTTCGTAAGGGGGCAATAATTATTTTCAACAGGCCCGGCCGCACTTATACAACAGAGATCGATGGATTTTCCCGGGATCTTTTGTTTGATAAGTATGATAAAATCATTCAATGGTTTTTCCAGACCATCGATTTCACCTGATTGATGTGAACACTTCACAATAATGGTATATTTCCCAGCTTTTTCTCCTACCAGGGCAAGATTTGCGTTTGTACCCCCAATATCACCGGATAAAATGAGTGTATCATAATCGTAATTTGAACCAAACCATTTGATTTCCATGGTTTCTTCTCCTTCATATCTTTTAGTACCAGAAAAGGTCTGTTTCTTACCTATCATATTTACCGGATTAGATCAATATAAATACAGGATTATGATTGATATATCATAATGTTTTTTAAAAACAACCTCTTGTCTTTTTTTTATTTTCCTGCTATTTTAACGATCATACATAATGCAAATTTTTTAAACAACCTATTTTATAGATAATTTTCATTATGTTACAATTATAGTTTTTTGCACCTTCGGTTTGTTTCGGAAGTGCAAAATTCTTGAAAAAATCATACAAAAAATATTAGTTTTTGGAGGAAAGTAATGGATTATAAAAATGGTATAGCCACATTTATTATGCCCCATTGGCGTGACGAAAATGATATTTCAAAAAAGTATCTGGATGAGACACTTGAAAATATCTTTTATCAGACTGATCCCAACTGGCAACTTGTTATTATAGACGACCTTTCTCCTTGTAAGGAAGCAAGGGATTATCTCGATGAAGTAAAGACAAAACACCCTGACAGGATACATATCGTGAAAAAGGATACGAATAACGGACCGGGGTATTGCCGCAATCTCGGGATCAAATGGGCATACCAGCACGGGTCCCCCATTGTTCTTTTTAATGATGCAGATGATATTTCCGACGTGCGGAGACTCGAAGTTGCAAGAAGAATTTTTGTCCAGGATACGGAGGCGAGTGTCATTTATTCCACATTCAAGGTTATTGACGAAGACAGCAATATTGTCCCCATGTCCAATCTCACTCAATCGATTGTTGAAATTCTCGAGGGACACCAGGGTCATCCGCCCCAGGGCAGGAACGCATGGATTGATATCGGTACGGAAAAAGGATACACAAACCTGACTTCTGCTACGGTAGTAAAAACAGACCTGGCATATAAATATCCTTTTCCACCGGAAAAGGTCTCGGAAGATTCGAATGCCTGGATGAGATATTCGGCAGGTGGCGGGAAGTTTGTTTATTCCGGTGAAATCCCCACCCTGTACAGGATACCTCAACATACGGCAGGTTCTTCTTCCCGGAGCAGGGAAGGGGGGAAACATGGCTTTTATATTGCAAAAGCCCGTGTGGATACCGACGGATTTACCCGTGCATGTGAAATAGCCCTTACAAACGGAAAAATCGAGCTGGAACAGAGGGATGACCTTTTAATACGGTTTTACCTAAAACTGGGGGAAACACTTTACAGGGAAAATGAACACGATCTTGCACAGGAACAGGTGGAAAAGGCAAAACTCCTCGACAAAGAAATTACAAAAAAGATAATTACAGAGAAAAAATTCGATTCCTGGGCAAAGCTGTAAGAAATGTCTCTATCATTTCCGGCAAAATCCGGATAAAAAAAGAGAAAATGAATTACTATAATCCCGGATGTACCGGATAAAAATAAAAAATCCGTTACATCCTTTTTATTTCTCTCCCATAATAAATTTATTTATTATGGCATTATCTCTTATTTCTTGCTTCTCCCTGTGCGGCTTTACACCTAACAAAACAGATGCGTGATCATATTTCTTTTTGTTATTATATTGACAATTCGGAGGAGTAAAACTAAAATAGCTTGTAATGCTTTTATCAATTGGGGAGATAAATCAATGAATAAATATGTACTCATCATCATATGTTTCCTGTTTCTTTTTTGTATAAATAATGTGGTTGCCCAGGACAATCCGTTTCCCGTGCTTTTTGATCAAAAGGCAAAGATAACAATAGACGGGAAATTCAATGACTGGCCGCTTACACTGCCTTTTATTCTCGATGCCGATACACAGATAAAACGGGGAAAACGAAGCGCATATAATGACATATGGGGGATAATCCACTGCTTTTTTGATAAAACAAATTTCTATATTTTTATTGAAACGAACGATAAAAATCCTTTACGGAACAAAAAAATCGGGACTGATATCTGGAACGGGGACTGTATAGAAGGATATGTGGGATTCAGGGAAGAAGAGGCTGTATCCTATGGGGAAGGGGATTTTCAATATGGGATTGCCCTTTCTCCTTCTGAACAGCAGACCTGGATATGGTCCGGAATCAATACACCGATGAGCGGGACAGAACAGGTTGTCCTTAAAAACGATACCGGTTGTACGGCAGAAATAAGGATTCCGTTAAAAAACTTTAAGCTGGATTCGATTTCACCGGATAACCCCTTCTGGATCGATTTCGCAATCAACAACAGTGATGATGGTATTGCACGAAGGAATCAGATTGTATGGAACGGGGATGGAGAAGGGTGGAGTGACCCGTCTGTATGGAGAAAAGCAGATATTACCGATAAGAAAGAAATATTTGTAAAACCGTTTTTTGTTACAAAACTGAAATTTGAGCCAGAGCAGAAACACAGACTCTATATATATGACAAAGGACAACCCTGGGCAGGAGGGGAAGTGACGATTGGCACAGAGATTTTTCAAACAGATGAAAAGGGGGGAATCGACCTGTTTTATCCGGATGAAGCGGTTTATGAATTAAAAACAGTTATCGGCGGGAAATCCATGGAAGAAACCCTGGTTGTTGAGGTTGACAGGTCACGATTGCTGGACCATCTTCCGGTAAAACGGATTAAAGTAAACCAGATCGGGTATCATCCAAAGGAGAAAAAGGTTTTTATAATGAATACAGATGGTATCACCCTGGCTTCCAGGACCTTTGAAGTAGTAAACAAACAGGATAATAAGGTTGTTTTTACCGGTACCATTTCGGATTCAAAGTTTGATAATCCCACACATGAGAACCTGGCATATGGTGACTTTTCAGCGGTGAAAAGCACCGGTACATTTTTTATCCGTATGGCAGGTATTGATGATTCATATCCCTTTGAAATCATGAATAATGTATTTTCGGATATTTTCTACACAACAATGCGGTCATATTATCTCCAGAGATGCGGTATAAAAGTGGATGATAAAAAAAGCGGGCTTTCCTATGGCCCCTGCCACCTTGATGACGGGTATATAAAAGGAACAGATAAAAAATTAAACGTTACACACGGGTGGCATGATGCAGGGGATTACGGAAAGTATATGCCGACAGCGGGTGTAACCGTTGCACAACTCCTTCTTCTTTATGAGAAATTCCCGGAACGCTTTTCCGATTATTCCCTGGATATACCTGAATCAGGAAACAAACTGCCGGATATCATCGATGAAATAAAAGTTGAACTGGACTGGATGCTTTTAATGCAGTCCCCGAATGGGGGTGTATATCATAAAGTAAATACGGAAAAATTTCCCGGTACCGTTATGCCGGAAAAGGACACCAAAAAACGGTTGATATACGAAGTGGGCACAAATGATACAGGGATTTTCTGCGGGGCAATGGCACTGGCGGCAAGAGTGTTCCAGTCAATCGATCCTGCATATGCAGAAAGATTACAACAGGCTGCAATAAAAGCCGGGGATTTTCTTATAAAAAACCCCGGGAAAATTCATACCCCATCCAATGATTTTACCGGTGCGTATCTTTCCTCTGATTCAGATGATGAGCAATACTGGGCTTTTGCAGAATTATTCAGGCTTACCGGGGAAACAAAATACCTTGATCTTACTCATAATTTCCTGAAAAAAAGCTGGATGCCCACTGTCGGGTGGGAAAATACCCTTACCCTGGGAATGTATGCACTCATAAAATCAGGCAAACTCCCGCAAAAATTAAAAGAAAAGCTTTTAATGATTATATTCCTGGAAGCAGAGCGTATTGTCACAAAGATTACATTAAATGGATATGGTGCGGCTCTTTATTTTAGCGAATATTCCTGGGCATCAAACAAAACTGCCTGTGCATATGGGCTGAATCTCCTCCTTGCATATGACTTTTTCTATGAAAAAGAGTACCTTACCGCTGCAAGAAAGCAGATTGATTATATTTTCGGGGTAAATACATTAAGTAAATCTTTTCTTACCGGAATGGGAGATGACCCGGTAAAATATCCTCATCACCGTATTACTATGGCATCGAAAATAATTGTTCCTGGATTACTCATGGGTGGCCCGAATGATGATGCACAGGATGGAAAATATCCCAAAGATATGGGGCCAAAGGGATATATTGATCATCCTGCAGCATATTCCTGCAATGAGTATGCAATTGATTATAATGCCCCACTGGTCTTTCTTGCCGGGTACTTTATGTGTTTAAAGGATAAAAGTGTACTTTACTAAAAAGAGATTGTATAAAGGTGATTTTCCTTAACAAGACATCAGGTTTTTTTCAAGGAGAAAGAATAAATGAATTATGGACATTTCGATAATGAAAAAAGAGAATATGTGATTACAAACCCGGGGACACCGGTGAAATGGATTAATTATATTGGAACACTTTCCTTTGGAGGTTTTGTTGATCAGACGGGGTGTATGCTTCTCTGTAAAGGAGATCCTGCATTCAACCGGATTACAAAGTATATACAGCAGTTGCCATCCTCGGATTTCAAGGGGAGTACATTGTATCTCCGTATAAAGGAATCGAATGGATATAGAATTTTTTCACCTTTTTATGTTCCTACCCTTGATCCTTATGATTCATATGTCTGTCATGTGGGGCTCGGGTATTCCCGTATTGTAAGCGAATTTTACGGAATAAAAACAGATACAACAATCTTTGTTCCCCTGGGAAGACAGAGGGTAATCTGGGATATCAGGATAACAAATAGTACTCTGTCGTCATTATCTCTCGATGCCATCCCGGTTCTGGAATATAGCCACCCGCAGGCTTTAAAGCAATTCAATAATGCAGACTGGGTCCCCCAGACAATGCAAAGCAAAGTGTATAACAACCGGGACGGGATGAAGATCCTCACTCAGTATGCATTCAGTTACAAAGGTCAATTTGAAAATTATATAACATCAAATTACCCTGTTTCATCATTTGAATCAGATAGAAAAACCTTTCTGGGAAAGAATGAATACGGGAGTTGGGCAAAACCATTAAGCCTTTTGAATGAAGATCTGGTAAACAGGGAAGCCAGGCGTGGAGACAACATCGGGGCCCTTCTCCATAAACTGGGTGTTCTTGCCCCGGGAGAAACAAAAAGAATCATTATACAGATAGGACAGGCAAAAGAAATAGAAAAGGAATTGCCTTTAATAGAAAAATACAGGAGGGAAGAGGAGATTGATGCGGCTTTCCGGGAACTTCATGATTTCTGGAATAAAATTCTTTTAAAGATGCAGGTTACTACAGTAGATATATCATTGAACTCAATACTCAATATCTTTAATCCATATCAATGCTATACCACTTTTAACTGGTCCAGGTCTCTTTCCCTTTACCAACTGGGACTCGGGGCAAGGGGGACCGGGTTTCGTGACAGTTCCCAGGATGTTCTTGGCATTATGGACCGTCTTCCCGGGGAAGCAACCGGATTAATAAAAAAATTATTTATGGTGCAAAAAACGGATGGTTCTGCCATGCATCAATTCTATCCATTGACCATGGAAGCGACAGCAGGTGACTCATCTGAATCAGAAGACAGGCCGAAGTACTATGGGGATGATCATCTCTGGATTGTTCTTTCTGTAGCCGAATATCTGAAAGAAACAGGAAATTTTGCTTTTCTGGATGAAATAATTCCTTATTATAATAAGGATAAATTCGGGAAAGTGTCTGAAACTGGAACTGTATTGGATCATCTTGAAAGGTCGATCGAGTTTACACATGGTAATGTGGGAAAACACGGTCTCCCCCTTTTAGGTTTTGCAGACTGGAATGATGCAATGAATCTAAAACCCGGGGCAGAATCCCTGTTTGTAGCAAATCTTTATGGCAAGGCACTGCTTGAATTGATCGATCTGTATAACTATCTTGGTAATAATACAAAGGTTAAAAAATATTCTTATTATTATGATGAAATGAAGAAAATCTTTAACACCTGTGCATGGGATGGGGAGTGGTTTATAAGGTATTTTGATTATGATGGGACTTCTCTTGGATCAAAACATTGTACTGCCGGTAAAATATATACAAACGGGCAAAGCTGGCCTGTTATCTCCCGGTTTGCACCGGAAGACAAAGGCCGTATTGCCCTTGATTCCGTGTATAAATATCTTAATACGTTAAAAGGTATAAAGTTGAGTACACCGGGTTATGATAAATACGATTTGAATATTGGCGGTATGTCAAGTTATCCTCCCGGGGCAAAAGAAAATGGAGGAATATTTATTCATACAAATCCATGGGCGATTATTGCAGAAACCATATTGGGAAACGGGGATCGCGCGTATGAGTACTATTCACAGATAAATCCGGCAAAAAAGAATGATATTATAGACGAATTTGAATGCGAGCCTTATGTCTATCCCCAGAACATCCTGGGGGATGAACACCCCCAATTCGGACTTGGAAGAAACAGCTGGCTTTCCGGTACTGCTACCTGGATGTACGTAGCAGGAATCAAATATATTCTCGGTATCCGGGCTTATTATAATGGATTGATTATTGATCCGTGTATACCTTCAAAATGGGATACTTTTGCCGCAACCAGAATATTCAGGGGTTCTGAGTACAGGATTGAAATACAAAATCCATATCATATCTGTAAAGGGATAAAAACCATGACTGTTGATGGAAAGGAAATAGAAGGAAACTGTATCCCGGTTTTTAAAGATGAAAAAACTCATACAGTTCTCGGGATCATGGGATAATTATGTTGTTTGTTTCCGGCTATGACATGAAAAGGTAATAAGTCAAGACAAAGATGAATGAAGATAAATCAATAAAAGAGAACACCCTGCGGCTTATAGCAGATGCAGTACTTAAATCTGCAACCTTTCGGTTTATTGACAGGGAGAGTGGAGAACCTTTTCTATCCCCGGCGAAAGCACCCGGTAATACACAATTAATCCCGGAAAGTCCTTATACAGACTGGCGTTACTGGAATGGGGTTCTTAATATTGCCATGATGAAGCTGGGAGAACTCCTTAAAGAACCCCGTTATACTGCATTTCCTGAAAAGAATATTGCCTTTGTCTTTGACAATTATCATTATTTTGAAAAACAATACAAAAATGAGAGGAAATGGTACTATCCATTCGGGCAATTCTTTCTTATGGAAGAACTCGATGATTGCGGCGCCATGGGGGCAAGTGTCATTGAGGTATATAAACAAGATAACCAGGATCGTTACCGCCAGTATATTGAAAAAACAGCGGAACACATACTTAAAAAGCAGGACAGGATGAATGATGGCACACTCGTCAGAACATTTCCTCAGAAATGGACAATCTGGGCAGATGACCTTTATATGAGTATTTCATTTCTGTCCCGTATGGGTGAGTTTACAGGCGAGAGCAGGTACATTGATGAAGCTGTATGCCAGGTTATCAATTTCCATAACTACCTGTTTAATCATGAGAAAGGGCTTATGTCTCATTCCTGGTATTCTGATAGTAAACAACCCGGCGTTGCCTTCTGGGGACGTGCTAATGGCTGGACACTGCTTGCCCAGATCGAACTTCTTGACCGGTTGCCAGAAAGCCATAGAGACCGGAAGGTTCTTTTAACACTGTTAAAACAGCATATCCTGGGAATTGCCCGCTACCAGAACAGCGAAGGACTATGGCGGCAGTTGCTTGACAAAACAGATTCATACCCGGAAACATCATGCAGCGCCATGTTTACCTATGCAATCACAAGGGCAATAAACAGGGGATTTATTGAACCGCGATATATTTCAATTGCATATGAAGGCTGGGAAGGTATTTGTTCCAGGATCCGGCCCGATGGGAAAATTGAAGGTATCTGTACAGGGACGAGTGTGGGAAATGATCTTGTTTACTATTACCGCCGGCCGGCCCCATTGAATGATATTCACGGAATCGGTCCCATTCTCCTTGCCGGGACAGAAATATTTTAATGGTTTTTATCAACCCATGTACAGTTTCTCATACTTCTCGATAATCTTTATGTAATCAAACTTTTCAAATGCAACGTTGATTCCCTGTTCCCGTATCCTGCTGCTTAATGTTTTATCTGTTAACAGGGATATAGCTTTATCAGCAGCCCCATCAATATCTTCCAGATCGAAAAGCAGCCCGGATACCCCGTCTTCAATCACTTCCGGTATTCCTCCTGTATTTGTTGCCACAACAGGAACTCCGCAAGCCATTGCCTCTAAAGCAGCCATACCAAATGATTCTGTGACGGATGGTATAAGCATGAGGTCTGCCCGGGCAATCAAAGGACCTACAGGATGTTTTACACCCAAAAACTTCACCTTATCCTGGATTGATAACTCTTCTGCCATAATCATCATGTCCGTCTTTCCCGGTCCATCCCCGATAACCCATAATTCCATCGGCATGGCTTTCGCCTTCAGCATTTTATGAAATATCCGGATAACATATAATGGCCGTTTTATGGGCCTTAAGTTGGAGATATGCATGATAATCTTTTTTTCTGAATTGTCTTCTTTATTAGATCTCATTTCCGGGTTAAAGGTCCGGGGATTGATAAAGTTATAAACACATTCTATTTTTCCGGTACAAACATTAAATATTCTTTCCGTCTCTTTTTTTAAAAAATGAGAAACTGCGGTAACAACATCCGATTTTTCTATGGCGTAGCAGGTGATCATTTTCATCGCGGGATGGGCGCCTACAATGGTAATATCCGTACCATGAAGGGTGGTGACACAGGTAACTTTTCTTTTGGAAACATCCCTTGCCAGAATTGCCGCAATTGCATGGGGCAGGGCATAATGACTGTGAATCACATCAATGTTATGAATTTTTATTATTTCAGCAAGCTGGGAAACAAGGGCCAGTGTATAAGGCGGATAGGTAAATACCGGATACTCATGTATCCATATCCGGTGAAAATGGAGGTTTTTATGAAGGTTTTCCTCCAGACGGAAAGGGGGTTCCAGACCGACAAAGTGGACTTCATGGCCTCTTTCTTCGGCCATGACCCTGCCGATTTCATATGCCACAATACCTGAGCCGCCGATTGTATGATAATTCAAAATAGCTATCTTCATCCTTTTCCCTGTTTATTTAAATGATATATCTTTAATAAATGCTTTATATACATCCATCACCCGTACGGGAGAATCACAGAAGAATGGTTCACCGTATTTGACCCCTGAAATGGCACCCATGTATTGAGCCCGGGAGTTCAACATACCCCAGAAATTGTCTGAACGCAGAAATGTTTTTATACCGGTTTCATCCCCGGTTACGGTAACCTGTGAACCATATGCTTTAATGGCTTTTATCTTTTGTTCGTAAAAATCGGATACATCAATGATAAAATCGGGTTTTCTATTGATAAACAATTCAGGAAAATAGATAAGCTGGGAAGGTCTGAATGGTGCAAATTCAGTTTCTATTTTCTTAAGCCCGGCCAGATAAACTGATTCTTTTACAATCTGTCCTGTATGGGTATGATCGGGGTGCCGGGAGATATCCGTTACAAAGGAAAAAACGATTTCCGGCTTCAATTCCCGGATTACATCTATGACTTTTAACCGTGCCTGCTCCGTATTCCTTATATTTCCATCCGGCAAATCCAATGTTATCCGCTTATCGATAGAAAGTATCCGGTTTGCGAGTTTTATCTCTTCCTGTCTTTGTTCCGGGGTCCCGTATGTCCCGGTTTCTCCCCTGGAGAGATCACAAATACCGATCCTGTATCCCTGTTGTTTAAAAACGCAAAGTGCCCCCCCCATGGATATTTCAATATCATCCGGGTGTGAGCCAATAGCAAGGATATCAATCATACTGTATCTCCAGAATCTGGTTATTAATGTTATAATGATCGTATAACCATCTCATAAAGTCAATACCCCCATACTGATTCATGAAATACAGGATAGTAAATATCCTTTCCTGCTTTCTGCCAAATGGCAGAAGGCGGTCTGAAAGTTCTTTTGTTTTTATAAGCAGGTTGCCCAGCTTTGTTTTTTCCAGGGATCTTTTTTTCCCGGTTATTGTTTTAATTTTATCTGCAAGCATAGTATGGAGTTCAGATGTTTCAAGACCAAGGGAACCGAGTTTTTGAATATAATCATCTGTCTGTTCCAGTGCAGTACGTCTTAATTCATTATAATCACATCCTGCTTCACGTTCTACCATTTTCTTTACAAGGATATCTTTGGGGGACGAGAGAACGTCTGAGATCGAAAGCACGCACTGCTTTAAAAGCCGGTTTGTACGAGGCTCTATGAGTTCTACGGACATACGTTTTTTTATTTCCGGTTTTTTTATTGAATGCCGTATATAAACAGGGTCAAGTCCTGCCAGATATTTTACCTCTCCCGGGCCGGCAATATATGTGTGTGTTTTAAAATATGCATCCTGGCAAACACTTCTTGTATTCACATTGGGGGTAAGCTTGAAATCATCCAGGTCTATTTCCCTTCCATCCCGGAAAGAGAATCCATCTTTTTTCTTAAAAACAGCTTCTCTCTTTTTTCCATCAATACAAAAAAGATTACATTGACTCCCGGTTTCTGTGAATACCGCCTCGGCTTCAAGAATAGATCGTACTGCATCGAGAAAATCATCACCGGAAGGATCAAATACCCGGATAGCAGACCAGCCAAAAAGTTTCCGGGCAAACGTTAAAGCTGCATCACCAAGGTTTATCCCTTCGGTATAACAGCTTAAAACCATTGTTCTTAATGCATCCGTATGCACTGTTTGCTTTATTGATGAGAAAAAGGTATCAAAAAGTGAGCGTAATGCTTTATCAACCTCGATATATCCGCAGGAAAATCCTTTTGAATCAATATCCCAGGTAAGTGTTTTCAAGCAGTTTTCTTTATCAAGGAAATGGATGGCATTAATCTCATTAAAATCTGCATCATTGGTTTCCAGCCAGTATACGGGAGTTCCCCCGATAGTGTCGCTGTAATGGATCGCACCCAGTACCTTGTATGTTGTATAAAGAGGACCTCCGAGAAGTCCTATCTGCTGACCGGTAAGAACAGGCTTACTCACAGGTTTTTCTCCCGTAGATAATAGTTCTGGGTGAACATGAAGACCACTCCTCACCTTTATAATCACCAAAAGCATCGATCGAGTGAATCCCTGCCCGGAGTAACATTTTTTCGAGATCTTTTTTTGTATATAATTTTACCCTCTCCTGATATTTTTTATTACTTCCCTGTCCATGAAAGGTAATCACCTTTACTATTGAATTATTTTCAAAAAACCTCTTTTCATTCACCTTTGTGCCATCGGCAAGGATAAGATCATTATCCGGTACAAGATTGCTTTTCAGATATTCCGGATTCAAAAAGTCTATCCAGAACCATCCGCCCGGGTGGAGGGCCCGGCTTATTGAAAAGATAACCGATATATTATCCCGGTCTTTATCAAAATATCCAAAGCTTGTAAATAAAGACAGGATAATATCATGTTTTCCCTTTATATGACGCATATCTCCAACCCCTATATCCAGATCGGGATGCTTTACCTTTCCGCTTCTAATGAGGGTTGCTGAAAGATCAATGCCCTTTATCTGGTAGCCTTTTTTATGAAACAAAAGACAGTGACGGCCTTCCCCGCATGCAAGATCCAGTATTGAGTGATGTTTTTCCGGTTTAATAATGTTGATGATAAGCTGAACCTGTTCATCCGCATCTTTTAAATTCCTGTGATGGTACAGCTTAAGATAGTTGTTATCAAACCAGTACTCATACCAGTTTCCTCTATGTATGTAATTGTCCACGTTTATTTTATCCCGTGTTCGATTTTATAAGAAGCCCAGTTATTTTTAAGCCATAAAAAATCATCAAAAGAATTCAATCTTAAAATAAACGGATTATTTATTCTTTCTTCGCCGATCGTTGAGTATGGTTTAACACCGTAATCATGTCCCGACCAGACCCGGGTTTGATCATGTAGTTGTTGTAAACGCATCAAACTCGAGAATTCATCCTCTGCCTCCTTCCTTGAATACGTACCCCCTACTTTACCGACAAACAGGGTATCCCCGGTCATAAGCTCCTCTTCCACACGGATACAAATTGAATCTTCCGTATGACCCGGTGTATGAATAAAAATAAGCATCAGTGTTCCCACGTCGATCGTCTCTTTATCTTCCACACCGATATCTGCCAGAGATGAAGATGCATGAAGAATAAGTTTTGCATTGAATTTCTTCTTAAATGTATCATTACCCCCGGTATGGTCAAAATGACTGTGTGTATTAATTACGTAGAGTACATCCAGACCGAATTCTTCTATTCTCTTTATAACAGGCCCAGGATCCGGCGATGGATCCACAACTGCACATTTCTTCTGTATATCACACCCTATAAGATAACCGAAATTCCTGTCCCCACCTGTTTTTATCTGTTCAAAAATCATGATTCCTCCTTCTATAGTGATATATTACTTAGAGTGAGAAAAAAAGGAAAGCTCTTTTTAAGCATCAATTGCCGGTAAATTATTAAAATTCTTTCAATACAAATCCCTGGAAACCATAGGATTTATACAGTTCACCAGGGCCTTCTGCTCCGACATTCTCGCTGCGTACAGTAAAAGTCCCATCAGAAGCTGTAATCCCGGACCATCCGATAACATAACCATTTACCGTATTATAGCCGGTATCCATTTTCAAAATATCTTCACTGACCACAATAACACCGGTACTGCTGATATTGGTGCAGGTATCTGCCCCGGATATAGTAAATTTCGTCCACCGGTTTCCTGCATAGGTTACCTCATTACGGTTAACTGTAGTAATGAACTCATATTCAGTTAATGGATTTAACCCCGTAAACGTAATTTCATAAAACCAGTCAGCTTCAAGATAATAAGATGCACTTTCATTAATATTAATAATGCCATTAAAAATTGAATACGCATCGGTACCTGCCAAAGGTATGCTACCGAGCCACTCAATTATATTACTGGCAGATATCTGAACATTCACACTCGTTGCAGTACCATCGCCATATTTCATGAGTGTTCCTGTTGTATTATTAAAATTAAACTCTGTTATATTTGGAGCATTACCGGAGGTTGATTCGACACAGTCATTATATGCTATCCATTTTGCCACTACCGGAGTTGGTTCTGGTGTTAACTCTTGCGTCGGGCTAATAATAGTATCCTGGAATGGATTATTCAAGTTACATCCCTGAAAGAGAATAATAAAAATAAAAATTAAATACATTTTATTCATACAATCCCTCCATACCATAAATTTTTTCAGGGATTTTTATATTTTTACAAATTCATGATAAGACGAATGTTAAATAAAGCTTTTTATAATTACTTGCCCCTGTTTTAAATATAATATTAATTTATTATATTTTCACTAATTTGTTCGATTTTTTTATTTTTCATAATTTCCAGG
The DNA here is from genome assembly GCA_016935735.1 of Spirochaetales bacterium. Classification (GTDB taxonomy): domain Bacteria; phylum Spirochaetota; class Spirochaetia; order SZUA-6; family JAFGRV01; genus JAFGRV01. The sequence goes on from JAFGQK010000265.1 coordinate 19,549, forward strand.
AATTTGATGCCGGGAATAAAACTGTTCGTACAAATGATGATTTTTTTTATTATTTATTCGACAAACTCACTAAAAAGGTTTATAACTGATTCAATATGGAATATACATCGAAACAGGCATATGAAGATACTCTTAAAAAACGTGCCCTATTGCCGGAAGGATTTACCTGTTCAACCTCTTCTCTTACCTTTTTCCCCGGGGAAAAGCCAGTAAAAAACCCATTACAGATGAACCTTTCTCTTATCCTGTCACACAGGGATATCACTTCATTCGGGGCAGTATATACGCAAAACCGGTTCCCGGGAGCTCCGGTTCTTATAGGAAAAAAGCGTCTTTTAAAACCTTCTGTACGCGGAATCCTTGTCAACAATAAGATATCGAATGTATGTACAAAGACCGGTGTGGTAGATGCAGAGGAACTTCTCGATTCCCTGGGCAGGATATTGAGTATACCCGGTTCTTCCTTTATTCCTGCATCGACAGGAATCATCGGATGGGGACTGCCTGTCGGGGAAATGAAAAAGGCTCTTCCCCTGCTTGTTGATAACCTGAATTCCGCCTCTCTCTTTGATGTGGCAAAGGCTATTATGACCACAGATTCATTCCCCAAACTCCGGTCCACCAATTTGGGGAAAGGCAGGATTACTGCAATTGCCAAGGGCGCGGGTATGATTGAGCCCAATATGGCTACACTCCTTGTATTTATTCTAACCGATATCGAAATACCCCGTATGATACTTCAACAGTTTCTTGCTGATGCGGTTGATGTAAGCTTTAATACCATTTCCGTAGATGGAGATCAGAGTACCAGTGACACGGCAATAATCCTTTCCTCTGCATTAACCCCATGCAAATCCCTGGATGATTTTAAAAACGCACTTATTACTGTCTGCAAAGACCTTGCAGAAGATATTGTACGGAATGGGGAAGGAACATCTCACGTGATAAAAGTGAAGGTAAAAGGTGATTGTGACGTAAGAACCGGGACTGGAATCGGGAAAGCCATTGTGAACTCACCCCTTGTGAAGACAGCAATTTTCGGGAATGATCCGAATGTGGGACGTATAATCGGTGCTATCGGCGATTTTCTGGGCAACCACCGGCTTGATATTGATACGAAAACAGTAATGATTAAAATGGGGGAGACAGATATCTTTTCCGGCAGTGCTTTTATCCTTACTCCGGCTAAGGAAAAACAGCTTTACCAGTATCTTAAGCAGGCTCAATTAAACCCGGAGGAGAAGGGTTATCCTCTTCATGAAAATTCTGTAGAGATAGAAGTAAGGCTTGGAAATGGGGGAAACTGTTATACCATTATTGGATCTGATCTTTCGTATGAGTATGTACGGGAAAATGCAGATTACAGGTCGTGAATTCATTTAATCTTTTCAATTGTTATTGACTTAACAAGCCTGAATCCTGTATGCTATTAACCAGGAAAGGATAGTGGAAACACAATCAATCAAAATATTACTTGTAGAAGATAACCTTGGGGATGCACGGCTTATTCGTGAGGCTTTATCAGAAACAGAGAAATTGGATCCCACGATCGAACATGTCACACGGATGAAAGATCTGGAAAAATGTGTTTCCCGGACAAAATATGATCTGATTATTTTAGACCTTACCCTCCCGGATGCCGCGGGCATAGGAACAGTACGGCGTGCCAGTGAGATTGCATCTGAATCCGCAATTATCGTCCTTACCGGCATTAATGATGAAAATCTGGCGGTAAAAGCAGTCCAGGAAGGAGCCCAGGATTACCTTGTAAAAGGTCAGGCAGATGTCCGCGTGCTGGAACGTGTCATTCTTTATGCTCTTGAACGGAACCTGGCCCGTATCAGAATTAGTGTTTTACGCGATGAACTCAAAAAGGCACTCATGGAAATAGATGAAGAACTTGAAATTTCTGCGAGTATTCAGCGAAAAATTATTGAACAGGAAATACCTCAATACTGGAAAAACAAAGTAAGTATCTATTATGCTTTTGCACAAAAAATCGGCGGGGATCTTTATGACATAATAAAGCTGGATGATAAAAATACAGTGTTTGTTATTGCAGATGGAAGCGGTCATAGTGTCCATGCAGCATTCCTTTCCATTATGTTCAAACTGGCATTAAAACACCAGATTCCCCGGGCGGATGGTCCTAAAGAACTTATCGAGAATATAAACAAAGAATTACAACCGTTTTTTCTAAACAATATGTTTTTTACTACTTTTACCGCATGGGTGAATATGGATAAAATGATTCTTACTTATTCTGCTGCCGGACATCCCTGTCAATACCTTGTCTCGCCAAAGAAAAAAACATTGACCCGTCTCAAAAACAAGGGAATTCCACTCTGTATTAATATAGATACTTCTTATGAGCAATCGGTTGTGGAAATCGAACATGGGGACAGATTGGTCTTGTTTACCGACGGAATTTTTGAATGTTTTAATGATTGTGGTGAGAAATTCGGGGAAGAACGGCTTCGTAAACTTCTGGAAAATAATATGGATCTAAAGCCGGAAGAACTTAAACAGAAGATTGTGAAAAAGGTTGAATCTTATAATGGTGAAATTATTAGAGGTTCCGCCGGTCTTATTGATGATTCTGTTTTTATTGTTGCAGAGTTGTAAAGAGCGGTAATTGCTTATTTTCCTGCACATTGAGTACATAATTACAAAAGCCTTTTGCAAAAATAAAATAGTATTTAAGGAATTTTTACAAGAGGCTTCGGAGTATTTTTATTTTATTGTCTGGAAATTTCGATTTTCCACAATAAAGAGATGAAACCACCGATTACACCGATTTTTCTATCTATTTCTGTGTAATCGGTGGTTTCCCTT
>JAFGQK010000266.1 GCA_016935735.1 Spirochaetales bacterium
CAAAAGAATCTGTTAGGCATAGCCTTTATATTCAATATAATAAGGAGGTAATAGACCACCTCCAAAGAAGGTGGCTTTCTTTTGATAATGAATAGACCGTATAAGTATGACATCCCGGAAAACACAATACATAACATCCGGCAAACATTGCATGAAGTGAATTGTTTGTGTTTTGAAAAATCCTGGTATCATCCTTTTGACGAGGTTCATTCTGTAGTACTGAATACGGATAAATCGAATGGCCAGATAAGTACAAGCGGGAAAGGGCGTTCGGAATCATATGCCCTGGCCAGTGCGTATGCTGAATTTATAGAGCGTATTCAGAATCATCTCCTCCCGTGCGATAGCGCAAACCGTTCTATCCTGAATACCATTAAAGAAAAATCCGGATTCTTCTATTATCCGGATGAAGTATTTATTTCAGAAAAGGAATTTGACCGTCTCCCCGCTGCCGTTTTAAATGATATCAAGCATTATTATAAGGACAATGTGAATTTCTCCGAATTGTATTTTGAACGTTTACAAAGAAACGGATATCCCGGATGCCTGGCCGTACCATGGTACGATGTGTCGAATGACAGTATTGTACATATCCCATTTAATATAATGCTGGCTATAAATGGTTCGAATGGAATGGCCGCTGGCAATATTTTAGAGGAAGCATTATTCCAGGGACTGTGTGAAATAATCGAACGTTATACAGCTTATAAAGTGTATTACGAAGAATTAACGCCACCGACGGTACCAAAGGATTTTATAAAACAGTTTACGGATGAGTATGCCTTGATTCTTGAAATCGAAGAGGAAACGGGATGTGCGGTTATTGTTAAAGATTTTTCGTTAGGAAAAAATTACCCTTCAGTCGGGGTTATTTTACTGGACGAAAAAGAGAAAAAATACCGGTTGAATATCGGCTCCGACACGTCTTTTCCTGTTGCTTTAAGCCGCGGCATCACCGAGTTGTACCAGGGAATCGGTGACACGGAACAATTGCAGCGTTTCCTTTTTGATATTCCTTCCGATAATCATCCGTTTTTTTCCAACAATGACAAAGAAGCATTACAATCACGTTTTTTGAATTTTCTTAAATTCATAACGAATGAAGGAGGCATATACCCTTCTTCACTTTTTAAAGATACTGCCAGTTATGATTTTAGCCATACTACGTTTAAATCCCGGTCCAATTATGTTGAGGAAAATCACTATTTAATCGATTTACTGAAAAATGACAATCATGATGTTTATGTAAGGAATGTGTCTTACCTGGGTTTTCCTTCTTTAACCGTGTATGTTCCTTATCTTTCGCCAATCGGTAAAAAGACATCGTCTTATGAAAAAACGGATATTTCCAGGATCATTAAACTCGATGAAGTGGAAGATATTTTCTTTCATTTCGTAAAGAATTCCGGGAACAGGGACTTGAAAAAAGTGGCTGCCTTAGCTGATTTACTCACCCCCGATAAAGACGAAGAAATGAAGAATTATCTTAAACTTGATTTCACTGAGTCATTTTACTGGCATTCAATTCCAAAATCTTTTTTCCTCACATTATTCAGGGTAATCCTGGATAATTATGAGAAAGCAAGAAACAGTATGGAACTATTCATGAAAACGACCAATAATCAGGATGACGAATATTATTCTATTATATTGGATTATTTGAAACTGAAAACAACCGGTACACCTATAACTGAAATCAGGAAATCCCTGGGAAAAAAATCATATAAAGAGGAATTAGTTACAGAAGTTTTAGATATCTTTACTAATAAAGAAAAACTGTTTAATTATATAGATCTTCCCGTTTGTCCCGAGTGCAATAACTGCAACCTGGCACCGGATTGTTTAACCAGGACAAGAATGCATCTTGCAATAAGAATAAATAAACAAATGGAAAAAAAGACTATAAATCAAAGAGATAGTTTTAATTTTTTATAATCGAGTGGTTTGAATTTTAAGCTACATGAGTAAAAGACAACAACAACCCGTTAGGCGCCAGGTTAATGAGACCAGTATACTAAAAAGAACCTGGATAACCTGTTAATTGGGTTGTGGGCTTAAGCCTTCGTTATGTATTAAGAGAATGGAACGAATGGAATTCAGGCTCAAGGCTACCGCCTTACAAATAGAATTCGGTTGTATATATAAAAAAATAACCGAATAACCGGTAAAGGTATTGACAATTCAGGCATATTGTGCTATTGTCTAATATATCTTATATCTTATTTTCTGTAATTACCCTTTCTTTTTGTATAATGGATACAGGATGGTTGGCTGTTGCAGAAATGTTAGTTGCCAGGATTAATAGAACCGGCATTATTAACAATTCATATAATAAAATAAGGGCGCAGGTAGACGGAATGTCGTACGTTGCCTATCTGTCAGAACAATGTATATTTTAGTGTGGGTGAAATATACACTGACCAGTAAAGGGATCGAAAGAATGGGTTTTAAAAGGGAATAGGATAAATTTGTCCTTTTAATATGGAAAGAGGTTTTGTTTAAAAAGAGATGAACTATTTACCTGATTCTTACGAAAGAAAATATCTGCGTTGGTTTGTCATTTATATAATGCCCGGCACTGAATATAAAATGAAAAAAATTATTGAAAACACTATTCAGAAACCTGTAACTACAATAGTTTTTTCCAAAGAAATTATAAAAAAGAATAAGGGTAAAAAGATAAAAATAATTCATCCTTTGTTTCCCGGCTATATATTCGTACATCAGCATTGCCGGCTGGTGCTGGATACTCTTAAAGGTATTTTAGCTCATTCGGTTTTTAAACCCGTCTGCTTTAAACAGAATAAATGCGAAAATCAGTTTATGGATAATTCACCCTGTATGATATCACCGGAAGAAATGAAATTACTGTTAGACAACTCGGATCAATACGGGGTATTACATCTTTCTTACGGGTATAAAAAGGATGATAAGGTGATTATTACGGATGGTCCGTTAAGAAATTTACAAGCAGAAATTTTATATATCAATGAGAAAAAGAATTTTGTCGGTGTCAATATTCAACTGTTTAATAAGGAAATGCGTATCAATTTAGGTATTGATATTGTCACAAAAATCCCGGTGGAATAATTCCTTGCCATTTTACAACCTGATTAATAAGCTATTCAGGTGCTTATTAATTATACCGGGCTATTTTATCTGGCAGCTAACGTTCGTCTATTTTATTTTCTTGTTTTTTAATAAGAACATAAGACTTAATAAATAATATAAATATATAAGCATATCGATACATTATCATACAGGAGGATTATATAACTATGAAGGAAAAAAAATATCAATATAATAGAAATACTATTTTTATATGGATAATTATTTCTTTCGTGATTATCCTGTTTCTTCCGCTCTGTTGTACAGCGGGAAAACCGGCACTTCATGTTTTTTCCGGGACCGGCATGACAAAACCTATGGATGAAATAGCCTTAGCGTATGAACAGGAGAACGGAATAAAAGTCAATATTACATACAAATCCGGCGGGCAAAGTATGGTAACCATGGAGTTGACAAAAGAGGGAGATGTTTTTTTCCCGGGCTCCGAGGTTTTCCTGGAAGATGCTGTTAAGAAAGGATTGGTAAAAAAAGAAGATATACAGTCCGTTGCTGTCAGGACCCCGGTTATTGTCGTTCAGCGGGGAAACCCCAAGAATATCAAAAACCTGGAAGATCTTTATATAGGAAATGCAAATGATGTTTCTGTCTGCCTTCATGATGAAAATACGACAATGGGGAAATTAATTCGCGGGAAATTCTTTTCAAAAGAACAGCTTGATTTACTTGAGGATAATATTCTTTCAATTGAGGGGACCCTTGCCCAGGTGGTAACAAAAATCGAATTGAAGGTTATAGATGCCGGTTTCAGCTGGCTTTCATATCTTGAAAATAAAGAAGGAGTGGAGGCAGTACATGTTCCTGAACTTGAAAAACATTCCGTAAAGCTTTCCATTGCTCCCACTACATATGCAAAAAATTATAAAGCAGCACTTAAATTCATAGAATATGTCTGTGGAGAAAAGGGCGACAGTATTTTCCAAAAATATAATTTTACGACAATTAAATAATAGTATGAATGGCAGGAATGTAGAAATATTTTTTCAGAGTGAGTGCCGTGTTCCCGGTAATAAAAGAAAAAAATGATTGATATGAAGAATATCTTAAATAAAAGAGTTTTAAATAAGTGTTTCTGGATTATATTAGGTATTCCGGTTGTTCTCTTTCTCATGCTTCTTATTAGTGTTATACTGTCCCTGTTTCTTTTCTCAAAACCCGGCGTCGTATTAAAAAATATTCTCTCCGAAGAGATCCGTTTTGCCATTACCTTAAGCTTGCTTTCTTCACTTATATCCACTTTCCTGTGTGCCCTGGTAGCTCTTCCAACCGCTTACTTTGTCGTACGGAAAAAAAGCTTTATTTTCCAAATAATAGATATAATCATAGAATTACCAGTGGCTTTTCCTCCCCTTGTAGCGGGTGTCGGGCTGCTAATCCTGCTCGGTCCCTTCCTGGGAAACTATTTAGCTATGATCGGTCTTAAGTTTGTCTTTACATTTAATGGCATCATTATTTCCCAGTTTTTTGTCGCGGTTCCTTTTGCAATAAAAATGATGAAAGCGACATTTCAGGAAATTGATGTCCGGTATGAAATTGTCGGCAGGACATTAATGGCATATCCGTTTCAGACATTCTTTCGCATCACATTGCCCCTGGCAAAAAAAGGAATAATCGGTATGCTTTCGCTCACATGGGCCAGAATTCTCGGCGAATTCGGGGCAACGATGATGCTGGTAGGTGCTACCAGGTTTAAAACGGAGACGTTACCAAACGCCCTTTTTCTGAATATGACCGATGGAAACCTGGATATGGTTATTGCAACTTCCCTGGTTTTCGTTTTTATTGGCGGGTTTGTACTGTTTATTTATAAAATGATGACTTTACGATTTACAAGGTAAGTCTTAACCATGCAGGAAAACAATTTACTATTATCAATAAAAAACCTGAAAAAAAAACTTGGGGATTTTCAACTGGGTCCCCTTTCCATAGATATATACCAGGGTGAATATATTGTTCTTTTGGGTCCGACAGGGGCAGGTAAATCCATGTTTCTTCAGCTTATCTGTGGTATTTTGACCCCGGATGAGGGGGAAATATGGATGAAAGGAAAAAAAATCAATCATTTGTACCCGGAAGAAAGGGAAATTGGTATTGTTTATCAGGATTATCTGCTTTTTCCCCATATGAATGTGGAAAAGAATATCAATTTCGGGAAAAAGTATTATATAAAAAAAACAGGCATCAGCAATAAGCTCTATGAAGAACGTGTTCACCATATTATCGATGTTCTGGGTATCAGACATCTTTTAAAGCGCAGGGTACAGGGACTCAGCGGGGGGGAACAGCAACGAATTGCCCTTGCCCGTTCATTGGTTTTATCACCAGGGATTCTCTTACTGGATGAACCATTAAGTGCCGTCGATTCTTCCTTACATGGTAAGTTAATCGAAGAGATAAAAAAGATCGTGAAGGAATTCAATCAAACAATCATACATATTACCCATAACCGGGAAGAAGCCTTTTTCCTGGGAAGCAGGATCGTGGTGGTCAATAACGGGAAGTTTGAACAGATAGGGACAAGAAGCTGTGTATTGAAAAAACCATTATCGTTATTCGTTGCCCGTTTTCTGGGGGGTATGAATATATTTAAGGGTGAATTCTGCGAGTATGAAAAAAATGATACAATGTCAATAAAACTCGGGGACATTCATTTTCAATACAAACCGGCGGAAAACTCCGCCCGTGAGAAACAGGATGTACATTTATTTATATCCCATAATGATATGCATATATCACACGAACGAATTCCCGCCTTTGATTACAACCTCCCCTGCACGATTGTGGAGATACAGCAGAAATTTACTATTATTATCGTCTCATGCCGGATAGAATGCGATATTGTGCTGGATGTGGTTGTGTCTTATCAGGAGTATGAAAGATTTAAGCTAAAAACAGGAGACCGCTACTTTTTAAACTTTAATAATGAAATTCTTCACGTTATATAATTATCTGACATTAATAAAACAGGGAGGAAATTTTGGAAATATCAGAAGAATGTAAAAAGGAAATGGAAAGAGAAGAGATTTACGATTTGAGTGAAGAGGGAATTGAAATGAAAAAGGAAATCATATTTTGTGAACAACAATCCTTATTTGTGAATTATGACCGCTGCATAGCGGGTATTTTATAGCGGCGGGTACAGGATGTATTTAAGCAAGTTTACCTTTATTTTTGAAAATAACAGCGGCTATTACCCGGAACACAAGGTAATTTTTAATTCTTTAAACCGGCAGTTTCATTTATTACCCCGGAAGTATGCCGATGCCCTTCATAACAGGGATTATGAGGTACTGGAAAGAATCAGGATTTTTTTACTGGAAAACAACTATGTATATACAAACGGGAATGAGGAAAAGCAGCGGGAAGAACAGGTAAGGGACCTGTATTACAAAGAAATAAAAAAAGCGGGAATGCGGTTTTATATAATGACGACAAAAGAATGCAATCTGAGGTGTTCCTATTGCTTCCAGGAAAACTTTTCCCTGCAAAGTGAAAGGCAATATATTAAATACGAGATGATAGATGAAGCGGTAAAGATTGTCCAGAATAAGATATTCGAAGAAAGTGAATACACCGGATTACCTGTCGTATATTTATATGGCGGAGAACCTTTTTTAACGACAAAAGAAGCAAGAGGAATCCTTAAATACGGAACCAATAAGGCACGGATGTTTGGTATCCCGCTGGGTGCCGTTACCAATGGCACAAATACCGTGCAGTACCTGAAAAGTTTCAAGGGAGTGAATAAGGGAATTTTCACCATCACCCTGGACGGCACAAGGCTGTATAATGATAAACGGAAAAAGGACCAGGATGGGAATGGTACGTTTGACAGGATTGTCGAATGTATCCAGCAATGCCTTGATAATGCCTTCCCTATTATTCTGAAAATTATTGTTGATAAAGACAATATAGAAAATATGCCGGAATTTGCCGGATGGATGGATACGAAAGGCTGGCTTGACAGTGAGGCAGATAAATTCCGTATCCAGCTCTCGGAAAATTTACAAGATGAGATAAAGATTGCAAAGCAATACCGTGAAAGCGGGATAAAAGGCGCCGTGAAAGGTTCACGCAACCACCTGGATGTATTAAGGGAATTAAAGAAATTAGCGAAAAACCATGAAAGCTTTAACAAGATGTTTCATCCCGAATGTTATGGGATAGATAATCTCTACTATCATGGGAAAGTGGATCCCCCCAAAATGACCGGTTGCCCGGCAGGTACCCTCTTATGGGTATTTGGTCCGGATGGCAAATTATACAGCTGTCTGAATGATGCATGTAACCTGGATTATCCCGTAGGGGAATATTACCCTGAATATAAACTTTATAAAGAGCGGCAGGCATGGTGGAAAAACCGCTCGGTGGATAATAATTCTGTCTGCACTGATTGTAAATATAAATATACCTGTGCAGGCGGCTGTGCAACCCACCTGGAAGGATCGGACATTTTCTCCTGTAAACCTGTAGAAGAAATCATGCAGCTGGGAATGGATGTCTATCTGCCCAAAATAATAAAAAGGAAGTTTTATAAAAAGCTGTAATGAAGACGGTGTTTTTTATAAAAGCAAAATAATTTAAAACAAAGGAGTAGTTATATGTCGAATGAAAGTATCATTATTGATAAAACCAAATGTATATGCCCTGTATGCAGAAAAGTCCTGGATGCGGATATTATAGAAGAGGACAATAAAATTTTTTATTACAGGGTTTGTCCCGAACATGGTGAGTGCAAATCCCTCGCCTATTCCGATGCTGCATGGTATAAGAAATACATCGAAAACAACGATTCCCCTATATTAAAGAATAAAAATCCCAATAAAAAGAGAACCCTTGGCTGTCCCGATGACTGCGGGATGTGTGATGAGCACAAACAACAAATGACGGTGTATGGTTTTGAACTCACGAATTACTGCGATCAAAGATGTCCCGTATGTTTTGCAACCCCGGATGACAGCTGGTTTATCCCGTATGAAAAGATCGTCTCTATGGTTAATAAAGCGGTCGGGGTAAAGGGAAGCCACCTGGAGTATGTTGATGTCTCCGGGGGAGAGCCCACGTTGCACCGGGACTTTTTTAAGATAATGGATTATATGTTCGAGAAAGGCGGAGCCCGGCGTATTATTATCAATACAAACGGTATCCGGTTGGGGAATGACGATGATTTTGCAAGAACATTCGCAGGATATGGGACCAGGCTCCTTGCACTTTACGGGTTTGAAAGTTTTAAAGAGGAACCCTACCTTGAACTACGAGGAAGAAAATTCCTGAAAACCAAAATGAAAATCTTAGAGCAACTGGAAAAATATAATGTACAAACCCTGTTGTCCACTATCGTTGCAAAAGGGGTGAATGATGAAGAACTTGGCGAACTCATTAAGTTTGCAATGGATAAAAAGTTTATAAGGGGGAACTACCTTTTACCCTTACGACATATGGCAAAGAAAAGTAAAGATAATAACAAAAAGTGGGTGCCTTTTGAAAAAGAGGATTTGAATCAATACCAGGACCGCACGACTCAACCGGATGTCATTAAAGCAATATGCAAAAATGTTTACGGTCTTCTTTCTGAAGACGATTTCCTCCCTGTACCCAGTTCCCACCCGGGATGCCATCAGACAGCTTACCTGGTGACACTTCCCAATGGATTGTCTTTTCCTTTAAATAAACTCATAAAGAATGAGAATTTACTCATTTGTTTAAAAAACCATCTTGTTGTTGATATGGATAAAGTTAATGCTTTTATAGATGAACTTAATATTAAAGAAAAATATCCCGGGATGGCCGGAACGGAAGTGAGCGAGGACAATGTACTGCAGATTTTAATACATTCAACACAGGACCCCTTTACCTGGGATTTGAAAAGACTCCAGTATTGCACCCATCATTACATGCATATAGATGAAAGGCTTTTCCCCTGCTGCAATTATTACAACATTTATCAAAAGGAATACCGTGAGAAAGATAAAGAGACTGCAAAGAAATATTCCTATACATTAAATGAATTAAATGCAATAAAAAAATAAAGGTAATTAAACAGGTCAAAGATGAATGACAGGAATGACGGCAGGTATGAATAATATTTCATTAGAAAAGATCGGGGAAGATTACTGCGATTTCTTCGACTATTTTCATCCCGGGGGCAAGGATTTGTCTTTCTGGATAGCCGATAATGCCGGTATTAATGGAAACATGAAAATCCTTGATGTGGGGTGCGGGATGGGTACAACCGTATGCCTCTATTATCAAAAATATAACTGTTCCATAACAGGGATCGATATAAACCCTGCAATGATCTCCCGCTCAAAAAAAAGGGCATCGGAAAAAGGGATCGGTGATAAGGTCCATTTTAAAACAGGCAATGCATTGAACCTGGAATTTGAGGACAACAGTTTTGATTTTGTCCTAAATGAAGGTGCGATTACCTTAAGCGGCAATCCCCATAAAGCAATAGAGGAAATGAAGCGTGTGGTAAAACCGGGACACTCTATTGCCTTTGTAGATGAACTTGTCAGGCATGATATAAATGAAAAAAAGAAAGCTTACTATGCCAGGTATTTAGGCATTGACACATTAAGGACTGAAAAGCAATGGCTTCAGATTATTAAAGAATGTAATGTAGAGGTAAAAACAACGAATTCCCTGTGGGGGATCGACAGTGTTTATAAAATGCGCCTGGAAAACAAGAGAAAAGGATTGTACTCATTCGGGGAAAAAATGAAACTTTTCACATCAATATTGTCCGGTGAAGGTCTGAAAGGTATATTCGATGTAGTAAAAATTGAAACTATCTTTATCAAAGCATATAGAGAACGGACACTGGGGACTTTTGCCGTTATTGCCGGGTAATAATTATAAGGTTTTAACATAATCTTAACAATAAACAAAAGGAGTTATATATGATTGAAACTGAAACCAAAACAGAAAAAACTTCATGCGGATGTTCATCACCGGATGCATACAGAAGGTATGAAGAATATATTTACGCGGGATTAACCCGTTCTGTTTGTGACAAATGTTATGATGAATTTTTGAACAGCGGGAAAAAGACACCCCTGCCAATAGTCGATGCGGAAATACTTTTCAAGGATAATAAAGTATACCTTAAAAAGTATTGTCCTAAACATGGGTATACCATGGCGTTAAAATCATCGGATCTTAACTGGTATAAAAAGGTCTGGGATCCTTTTTACTTAAGAAGGGGAACACCCCCTATAGAGACACTCACAAAAAGGGAGGACGGATGTCCGTATGACTGCGGCATATGCCCTGACCATCATCAACATATTTGTGTCCCGTTGCTGGATATAACGGATGCCTGTAATCTGAACTGTAATATCTGCCTGGCATCCAATAAGAAAAATCCTACCTTTATTAGCCTGGAGGATTTTGAAAACCGTATAGATACCGTTCTTAGTACGGAAGGCTCGGTCCAGTCCCTTGTATTATCCGGGGGAGAACCTTCACTGCATCCGGATTTGCTGAAGCTGTTTGAAGCCGTTAAAAAAAGGAAGAATATTGCCAGGATTGCATTTAACACCAATGGCCTGCTTATTGCCAGGGATGAAGACTTTGTTAAAAAATTAAAGGATTATGATGTCTATGTAAATCTCTCTTTTGACGGATTTGATGATGAGATATACGAAAAGACAAGGGGTATTAAAAAAGCGGCCGCATGGAAGCAGAAAGCGATCGAATACTGTGCAAAATACAATATCCGTATGTGTCTCGTTTCCGCCATCGCAAAGGGAATAAACGAGGATCAGCCTGCAAAAATAATCAATACATATATCCAGTGGGAAAATATTATCAATATTACTCTACAACCATTGATTCTTGTCGGACAGGGCGGTTATAAACTGGATGCCGACCCCATGGACCGGATAACAATGCCCGATATCATGAAAGGTATTGAAAAGGGAACAGACGGCTTAATCAGGGAAGATGATTTTTCCATGATCCCGTGTGCCCATGGTGAGTGCCAGATTGTGTGCTATCTCTATATCAATAAAAAGAGAAAACGTATCACCCCATACAGCAGGCTGTTATCCAGGAAAGATTATCTTAATGCCATAAAAAATGAACCATTTATCAGACCGGAAGTATTCCGGGATATTATTTTGAAAAGAAGTAAATCCGGTCCCGGTAATGACGATTCTGCATATGGTGATGTTGTTGATATGGAATTGATGAACGAATTTGAACAGAATAACAAACAAATATTTCTTCATCATTTTATGGATGTTTATAATTTTGATATCGGCAGGGTAAAAAGGTGCTGTAATCTGTATCTTACCGGTGACGGAAAACAGATACCGGCATGCTGGTATAATATTTATTACAGAAATCTTAACAGGTAACACCCGGAAAACAGGATAACTCATGATTTCCGCGGTAATAAGTTAACAGATATGAAAACATTACAATTCGGATATGTATGCAATAACGTACCGGTAGAACTGTTCCATTGCTTTAACATAGAACTGAACAGATTATTTGGCGGGGGAAGCGATTTTTCATCCGCAGACAGGCATTTTCCCTCGTTCTGCTGTTCCTTTGTTAAATCGGTATTTACGGAATTTAAAAACAGGGATGACCTGGACGGGATTATTTCTTCTATCTCCTGCGACGCGATGATGACCATGGGAGACATCATCAATGTGAATAACGATGGCAGGCATTGTTATACCTTTTTATCCCCTGTTTCGACCACTAATAAGGAAGCAATGGAATTTTATAAAGCTGAATCGAAAAAGCTCTGCAGATATCTTGCAGAAATAACCGGTTTCCCCTTTTCCCCCCGTAACCTTCAGGAAAGTATAAAAAACAGCCATGCAGTAAGCATAAAAGCCAGGTCAATCGTGGAAAAACTGCAGGGAATACCGGGTAGCAAGCATAAATACGGTGACTGGCTGAAATTCCTGCACCTGGAATACGACAGGAACCCGGAAGATTTATTCGCAAAAATGGGTGAGTTTGAACATCAATTAATACCGGGAAAGGATCAGGTGCACGTACACAGGGTCTTCCTGGGGGGCAATATCTTTTATATTAAGGAAGTCATAGATGCGATAGAGGAATCGGGATTTAAAATTGTCGATGATTCGTTTTGTTTTTCCGGCAGGATGTTTAAAAGAACATTTGCACAGGAAGATATAGCCCGGCTGGATATGCTTGATGAAGATGGGCTCTTCGGACTATTAGCAAAAAAATATGTCGGACAATTTCCCTGTTATTCACGGAATATTAAGAATGATGTCATAAACGGGGATGATGATATCTATAATGACATTAAAACAAGCCGGGCTAAATCCGTTATCTTTATAAATATCAAATATTGTGACCCCAATGCATTACAGTATTACAATCTGAATAAATTACTCAAAAAAGAGGGGATCCCTTCTTTATTCATTGAATACGATTGTCAGTCGGCTACTATTCAGCAGTTGATAACAAGGATAGAGGCTTTTTCTGAATTGCTATAAGGTGGAATCTATGGTGAATATGAAAAAAAACAGATTAAACAGTCTTAAATCCAATTATAATCTTAATATCCTTTTAAATGACTATTACAAAGAAATGGAAATGGCCGGGAAAAATAAGAAACTTACCGCCGCCGTTAACCTTGGTTTTCCCGTGGATTTGCTGCATGCATACGATATTTTTTCTTTTTTCCCGCAGAGTCATTCTGCCATGTATGCTTCCCTTCGTAAATCGAGAGAAGAGATCGAATTCGCCGAATCCAAAGGGATTCCCTTTGATCTCTGTTCGGAAATTAAGATTGCCTTATCTTCTCTATATTACAACCGCAATTATATTGTGCCATTAATCAAGCCGGATATGGTATTATGCTCAAACCAGGTATGCAGGGCAGTGATAAAATTATTCGAACAATTCAGTCACTACTACAAAGTCCCGTTTTTCATGCTGGATATACCGTTTGTTCCCGGGGAAGAGGTATCCGAGGATAGTGTCAGATATATTGAAAAGCAGCTGGAAACCTTTCCGGATTTCCTGCATAAACATTTCGGTCTGGAATTACATGAAGATAAGCTGCTGGAGACTGCCCGACTGTCCCAGGAAGTCGGTATGTTGTGGTATGAAATAGTGAACTTCGGGGCCACCATTCCCTCCCCGGTCGATGCCCTGGACCTTTTTACCCATATGTTTCCGTATATGAATATGAAAAGGTCAAAAGCCGTTTTCGATCATTATACAATGCTTAAGAACGAAATCATTACGAGAATGGAAGATGATATTTCTGCGGTGGAAGATGAGGAAATACGGCTGCTATGGGATTATATGCCTGTTTTCAGTAAGAATAATTACTTTAGAAGGATATTCCAGAAATTCAACGCAGCGGTGGTAACAAATACCTTTTTTCTTCCCGGTACCAGTAAGGAATGCAGGGAGGGAACCTGCGGGATGCGCAGTGATATTAATACTGCCGGCGGCTTATTCAAGTACTGGGCTGGTCAATTTTCTCATTTATATTCCGGGGTAAGCATCAATAAAAAACTAACCGCTATATCCGATCTTATAGAAAAATATTCAATAGACGGGGTTATTATTCATAAGGATAATTCCTGTAAGCCACAGTCATTACCTCAACAGGAACTCCATAATTTGATCCGTGGCAAACTGGGAGTACCATGCCTTACAATCAATGCGGATTCGGCTGATATGCGTTATTTTTCACAGGAACAGGTAACGACCAGGATTGAAGCATTTCTGGAAAATCTATAGAAAGGGAGATTGCATGTCCGATTATTTTTTTGCAGGTATTGATCTGGGTTCCATTTATTCAAAGGTTGTATTAATCAATGATAAAAAGGAAGTTGTATCCAGTGCAATATCACCTTCAGGGGTGAATTATGAAAAGGTTACGAAAAGCTGTCTGGAAAAGGTCTGCCGGGAGGCGGATATTGATAAAGAACAGATCCGAATGAGTGTCGGGACCGGATACGGCAGAAAGAGTATCCATTTTACCGATAAAAGCATTACAGAGATAAGCTGCCATGCCGGCGGGGTATTTTTTCTTTACCCCTCCTGCCGTACCATTATTGATGTCGGCGGACAGGACAGTAAAGTCATTAATCTACGGGCAGACGGGAGTATAGAAAACTTCATTATGAACGATAAATGCGCTGCCGGAACAGGGCGGTTTCTGGAAGTAATGGCCAACACAATGGAGCAGAAGCTGGAGGTGATGAACCAGCTTGCATTCAAGGCCACTGACGAACTCACCATATCATCCGTATGCACGGTATTTGCCGAATCGGAAATCATTTCACTTATCAGTCAGAATAATTCTTTGGAAAATATTTCCAAAGCTATCTATAAATCCATAGCATCGAAAATTACATCGTTGTTGTCCCAGGCTTCATCGTCTCTGGACATGATTGTTTTTACGGGCGGTGTTGCCCGGAATGTTTTTCTTGTGGCTTATCTGGAAGAGCTGTTAAAGACAAAAATAACAATCCCGGACATTCCCCAGATAACGGGCGCCCTTGGGGCTGCCCTGTATGCAAAAAAAATGTTTTATAAAGGAAAATGATGTTGGATATTTTTTCACCCTGTTCAATCGGGACTATAACAATTAAGAATCGCCTTATTATGCCCGCAATCGGTACAGGTTTTGCCGGAGTAAATGGTGAAATAACCGATACATTATGTAAATTTTATAAACTCAGGGCAGAAGGCGGTATCGGGGCCATTATTACAGAGAGTATTGCTGTTCGTAAAGACGGTAAATTGTTACCAAGGAATTTATTGTTATCTGATGATGCACACAAAGAAAAACTAAAGACCCTTAATGATCTTGTACATAAAGCAGACTGTAAGATCTTTTATCAACTGGCACATGCCGGAAGGGCGGCATTATCCATGGCTATAGGCGGGAGAATTCCTGTATCTCCTTCCGGGATACCCTGCCCGGTCGTAAAACAACGTACCCGGGCTTTGGAGGAAGAAGAAATCAGACAACTGGAAGATTGTTTTGCCATGGTCGCTGCGGATGTCCGGGCTTCCGGTGCTGATGGTGTAGAAATTCATATGGCCCACGGCTACCTGGTATGCCAGTTCTTGTCCGCTTATTCAAATAAACGCATGGATAATTATGGGGGCGATCTTACCAACAGGTGCCGGTTTGCCGTGAATATTGTGAAAAAAATCCGGGAAAAAACAGGCCCCGGTTTCCCGGTAATCTGCAGGTTGAGTGCGGATGAATTTGTAAAAGACGGTCTTGATATTCAGCAAACCATAACTATTGCAAAACTCCTTGAACAAGCCGGGGCTTCTGCAATTCATGTAAGTGCATGTAATTATGAATCTTCCCATTTGAATATTCCCAATTATTACCGGGAAGATGCCTGTTTTGTAGAATTTGCACAAACGGTAAAAAGACATATTTCTTTGCCGGTTATCGGGGTGGGAAAGTTAAAAGAGAAAAGCCTTATCGAAAAATATCTTACCGGAAAAAGCTTCGACTTTGCGGCCATCGGCCGTCCCCTGCTGGCCGATCCTCAATTACCCTTAAAATGGAAAAAGGGAGATATCAAGGATGTGCGGCCATGCCTGTCCTGTAACAATTGCTTTTCATCCATAGCCGACGGGAGTCTTGAATGCAGTATTAATCCTCGGTTATACGGGGACACGGATAAGAAAGCCGGTAATGGAATGGAAAACAGACAACTGGTGATTATCGGGGGTGGTGTCAGCGGGTGCAATGCCGCCCTGTATGCTGCAGAAGCGGGTATCAATGATATAACCCTGTACGAAAAGCACCCGTTTTTAGGCGGGCAATTAAAAGTTGCTTCATCACTTTCTGAAAAAAAATATTCTTTTTCGCGGTATTTGACTTTTCTTGAGAATAAATTGCATGATGCCGGTGTAAAAGTGCAGGTAAACTATGAAATTGATGAAACAAAGCTTACGGAAATTCTCACCAACTCCAATGCCATTGTAATTATTGCAACGGGTATTCATTTTGACCGGATACGGAGGGAGTATGCACTCCCGGGGCTGATAGATTATACTGATGCAGATGCATTAAAAACAATAAAAGACAAAAACGTTATTATTATTGGCGGGGGTGCTGTTGGTCTGGAATTGACTGATCTTTTATTGAATCAACATAACCGGGTGACCCTTTTAGAGAAAAGGCCCAGGGTCGGATCTGATCTGCCGGGATCGATAAAATTTTTCCTGATAAATAAAGTAACGATAAATGAAAACCTGGAAATAGTCGTGAAGTGTAAAATAGAAAAGATTGATGAACAGCGTGTTGTTTATAAAACGAGAAATGCAGAAACGATCGAAGTGAAGTATGATTACATCATTTTTGCCCATAAAAGAGACAATAACGATATATTGTTTTTACTGGGGAAAAAAATCCGGGAAAAAGATCTATACCTGGTCGGGGATGCCGATGTTCCCGGTAAGCTGAAAGATGCATTGCAGAGTGTATACAAAGCAGTTCAACATATGATAAACAGCGTTGGCTACGCACCCACAACCCAAATATAGAAAAGCAGGAAATACTTTATGACCGTAAAGACATTACAGCCATGAAGGATCCGGCCAACGCAAGGGTTACGGGTCGAAAATCCTGGAATAATGCCTGCGATTTTCGCCCATAGTAACACAG
>JAFGQK010000267.1 GCA_016935735.1 Spirochaetales bacterium
CTGGCGCCTCCGTCCCCCTGGGGGACACCACCTGGTGCCTCCGTCCTGGTGCCTCCGTCCTGGTGCCTCCGTCCTGGTACCTCCGTCCTGGTACCTCCGTCCCCCAGGGGATGTTATGGCAGGACGAAATTACCGGATTGAGCCGGTTTGTATATCAATAACTTTTTTCAAACCGGTAAAAAGGATTATTGACAAAAAAACATATACAGATATTATCTTAGCCGATTGCAAAAATCTAATAATAGTTGTAGATTTTTTGCAATTGGCTTTGGAGTATTTTTATTTTATTATATTAAAAGGAATTAAAAATACTCCACTCTTGTATAGGTTGGTTCTTGCAGTAGATATGGTATTTTTGCTAGAACCTCATCTATTTAAAAAAATAAAAAAGGATGTAACCTTTTTTATTAATTTGTGGTTTTTTGTTAAAAATACTGATATTCTTTTTTTAAACAGACTTTATTTTATTAATACCGGACAGAGTAAAAATATTGGTTGCCGGTAGGTGTATAACAAAAAGAAAGGGGTCATAACATGGCATTAGATGTAAAACAGATAGGGGAGAAGGTGGAAAAAGAGAGTGCATTACTCGCCCAGATCCGCAAAGAAATTCATGAAGTTATTATCGGGCAGGAGTACCTTATTGAGCGGCTTTTAATCGGTCTGCTTTGTAATCATCATATTCTTATAGAAGGGGTGCCGGGACTTGCCAAAACCCTGTCGGTTACCACACTGGCAAGAACGATGAGCGCGAGTTTCCAGCGTATCCAGTTTACACCGGATCTCCTTCCGGCAGATCTTATCGGGACCCTTATTTATAATCCTAAAACCATGGAGTTCTCTGTAAAAAAGGGGCCGGTCTTTGCGAATATTATCCTGGCAGACGAAATTAACAGGGCGCCTGCAAAGGTTCAAAGCGCACTTTTAGAAGCAATGCAGGAACGTCAGGTTACTATCGGGGATGAAACGCATAAACTTGATAATCCTTTTATGGTTCTTGCAACCCAGAATCCTATTGAACAGGAAGGGACATACCCCCTCCCGGAAGCACAGGTAGACCGGTTTATGCTAAAATTAAAAGTCACTTACCCGGAAAAGGATGATGAGCTTAAGATCCTGCGGAGAATGTCAAAAAGTTCAGTTGAGTTTTCGGTAAAACCGGTAATAAAGCCAAAGGATATTCTCCGCCTCCGGACTCTTGCAGATGAAATATACATCGATGAAAAAATCGAAGAATATATTGTAGATATTATCCAGGCTACAAGAACCCCGAAAGAATACAAGCTTGATATAGAAGGGCTTATTCAGTACGGGGCTTCGCCAAGGGCAACGATCTATCTGACCATGGCCTCGAAAGCCCTGGCCCTCTTGAACGGCCGCGGATACGTAACCCCCCAGGATGTGAAATCAATAGGAATGGATGTTCTCCGCCACAGACTTATCGTGAGTTATGAGGCAGAAGCAGAAGAGCAGACATCCGAACATATTATACAGAAAATTTTTGATACAGTAGAAGTGCCATGATCCCGAAAGAACTTGCAAAAAAAATCCGTTATATTCAGATATTCACCACAAAAACAGTGAACAATGTTTTTGCCGGTGAATATGAAAGTGCATTCAAAGGGCATGGAATGGAATTCGAGGATGTCCGTGAATACCAGCCCGGGGATGAGGTCCGGAGTATTGACTGGAATGTTACTGCACGGACAGGAAAGCCCTTTATCAAACGGTTTATCGAGGAAAGAGAACTCACCATCATCTTCCTTGTAGACCTGTCTGCTTCCGGGACATTCGGGAGTATTGAAAAAACAAAAAACGAAATTGCCGCTGAACTCTGCGCCCTGCTTTCATTTTCTGCAATCAAGAATAATGATAAAGTCGGACTTATTGTCTTTACCGATGTCGTGGAAATGTTTATACCCCCGAAAAAGGGGATGACCCACGTTTTAAGGCTTATACGGGAACTTCTCTATTTCAAACCCAGGAAAGCAAAGACAAACATCCAGGAAGGTCTTGCATATTTAGGCAGGGTAACCAGGAAGAAATCCGTGGTCTTCCTGGTATCAGATTTTCTTGAAGCCGGGTTTGAAAAGCAGATGCGGATTATGGGGAAACGCCATGATCTTATAGCCGTTTCCATTACAGATCCAAGGGAAGTAACGATGCCGAATGTCGGACTCCTGGAACTGGAAGATGCGGAAACCGGGGAACTCGTAATCATTGATACCGGCGACCGGCAGGTACGAAACCAGTACGAGATGTACGGGAAAGAAAGGTCTGCACGGTTAACAAAACTCTTCCATTCCATGGGTATTGACCAGATTGATATAAGGACAGACAAGGATTATGTGACTACATTGATGAGATTCTTTTTAGAACGGGAAAAACGATTATAAAAGTAAAAAGGAGATGAAAATGTCAGACAAGATAAACTTTGAGATACCCAGACGGGAGCAAAAAACATCGAACCTTATCCCACTTATCGTCATACTTCTGATTATTCTTATTATTACAGGAATTGTTACCATTACCCTGTTGATTGTCCCTTCTCTTACTCAGGAAAAAAAATCGGGAACTCCGGGGCTTTCACTTGATGAACAGAAAGAACTGGCTTTAAAACTCCAGAAGCGTGCCCTTTATGACGGGGCTATCCGGGCCTGGAAAGAATACGTGGTTCAGGCCCGCTTAACCTCGAAAGAAAGGGCGAATATCTGGTATTCTATCGGGAAACTGTACCAGGAAGCAGGGAACTATGAAGAAGCCCTGGTCAGTTACTATACTTCCGAATCAATCAACAAGGTGAAAGAGCTTGAGCAGGATATAGGGCGGAAAATTTCCGAATGCCTCGAAGCCCTTGGCAAGTTTGCTGCACTCAGGCTTGAGCTTACCGAACGGGTGGGAATGGATGAACAGAAAGAAACAGGAAGTGTTGTTGTTGCCGAAATCGGGGAGGAAAAAATAACAAAATCAGACCTGGACAGGAAGATAGAACAGTATATTGAACTGGTGATTTCCCAGTACGCGGCATATATGGATCCCGATGCATTGAATAAACAGAAAGAAGAGCTTTTTAAACAGTTCTCCGGGGACCAGGGGAAAATGAAAATTCTCAATCAATATATTATAGAAGAGATTCTCTACCGGAAAGCCCGTGAAGAACAGCTTGCAGATGATCCTAAAACCAGGGCTCTTTTAAAGGCAATGGAAAAGCAGATCCTGGCACAACAACTTCTTTCTAAAAAGATCGCCGAACTTGTTAAAATTACAGAAAACGATCTTAAAACCTATTATGAGGCAAACAAGGGGAAATATATCGAGGAGGGAGTCCAGAAAAGTTATGAGGATGTCCGCTCCGAAGTATACCAGGAACTCCGTGGCCAGAAAGAACAGGAAGTGCAGCAGGCGTTTGTCGATGAGCTTAGGGAGTCATATAATGTTGTTGTTTATCCATCCAGGTTGAAAGAACAGAGCACAGGGAAAAATGAAAGCAAATAAATGTTTATTTTTCGCTTCACTTATACCGGGTCTCCTGTTTTCCTTATTTTTTTCCTGCGGAAAAGGGGATAAAAGTGAGACAGGGGGGACGGAGTATGCCATCAACAAGGAATATACAAGCGGTCCCTGTACTTTAGTGATAAAAATCACAAAACAGGAGATAACGATAGCAGAATCCATTACAATGATTATTGATGTGACAGTGGATAAGGAATACAATCTACGGCTCCCGGAATTCGGTGAAAACCTGGAGCAGTTCAAGATAACCGGTTTTCATAATCCGGGTCAGAAACTGGTGGATAATAAACGGATTGCCGCACAGCAGGAATATGTACTTGAACCCTTTCTTTCCGGCACTTATACGATCCCTGTTATACGTGTTGCATTCTGGACAGATGCAGAAGACCCCGAGGATCCCCATATCCTCGAATCCGAAGAGTTCACTATTACGGTCACTTCCCTCCTTGATGAGGATATGGAAAAACTCACAATTAAAGACATTACAGGACCGGTGATTCCCGCCCCCCCGGATTATACCTGGTTGATTATTCTCATTATTGGCATCATTGTCATAGGCCGCGAGGTCGCGGGTCTGATCTTCCTGTTTATACATAAAAAAAGGAGAGAAAGACCGGTCATCACTATCCCTGCCCATGAACTTGCGTTCCGTCAGCTCGAAGCCCTTATCAACAGGAATTATATTGAAAAGGGAGAATTCAAGCTTTTCTATATTAATATCAGTACGATCCTGCGCCACTATATAGAGAACAGATTCATGCTCCATGCACCGGAGCAGACCACCGAAGAATTTTTATACGACTTACAGAAGAGTGATTCCCTGCAAAAAGAGTTGAAAGATATTTTAAAAGAGTTCCTTTTCCATTGTGATATGGTAAAATTTGCAAAGTATGTTCCAAAACCGGAGGAAATACAAAAAACCTTTGACACCTGCAGGAATTTTATCGTGACAACAGAGGATGTGAATGCCCGGATCCAGGAACCGGTCCAAACCCTCCCACAGGCAACAATAACAGAAAAGGAGGTAGGCTGATTATGTTCCGTTTTGAAACACCTCTTTATTTCTGGCTTCTTCTTGTTATTCCTGTTATCATTCTTTTATATTTTACAAAAAAGGGGAAAGCGGGTGTCCGTTTTTCATCAACAGAGAATGTGCGGAAGGTTCCGGTCTCGATCCGGCAGCGGCTTTCATTCCTGCCCCTTGTTCTCCGGGTTGCAGCACTTGTCTTTTTTATCATTGCCCTTGCCCGGCCGCAGGAGGGGAAGGAACTGGTACGGGATGTAAGCAAGGGGGTCGCAATCGAAATGGTGGTGGATCATTCCAGCTCCATGAGTGTATTAAAGGATTTCGGGAAAAAAGCAATGAGCAGGCTGGATGTGGTAAAAGAAGCCTTTTCCGAGTTTGTTACCGGTAATGAAACCGGCCTTGGCGGCCGGCCCCAGGATCTTATCGGGATGACTGTTTTTGCACGGTATGCGGATGCGGTCTGTCCCCTTACCCTTTCCCATGGGACCCTGCTGGAGTACATTAAGAATACGAACATTGTAGAGCCAGGATCATCCGAGGACGGGACTTCTATTGGCGACGGAATAGCAGTCGCGGCAGCTCACCTGAAAAAAGCGGAAACGACATTTTATGAACAGTCTAAAGAAAAAGAATCCGATTATGAGATTAAAAGTAAGGTTATGATTCTTCTTACTGATGGTGAAGATACGGGCATAGGAAGAAGAAAACCCCTTGAGGCAGCAGAACTTGCAAAAGAATGGGGTATCAAAATCTATACTATCGGATTAAGCGGAAAAGACTGGTATGTAGTGGTGAATGATATATTCGGGGAAAGACGGCAGCGTGCCCCGTCCAATGTAGATACGAAACTTCTTGAGGAGATTGCAGAAGCCACCGGCGGCATCTTCCGCATTGCCAGCGATCTTGAATCTTTACGAGATGTGTATAAGGAAATCGATACGCTTGAAAAGAGTGAGATTGAATCTTTCCGGTATCTCGATTACCGGGAGCTTTTTGTTCCCTTTGCGATTTTCGGTCTTATTTTCCTTGCAGCAGAGTTCATCCTTTCCCATACACTATTCAGGAGGATTCCATGAAGGGTATTCATTTTACCGACCTGCCCATGCTCTTTCTTTTATGGGCACTTCCTCTTCTCATACTTATCTACATCTATGCATCGTATAAAAGAAAACAGGCCCTGGAGCAGTTTGCTCACATTTCGATCCTTTCCAGGATTAATACATCGGTGAATGAAATGAACCGGATATGGAAATTGATTTTTATCCTTATAGCCTGTATTTTCATCATTTTCGGTCTTGCCCGGCCCGGTATTCCCCAGCCCCGGACGGTAAAACAGACAGGAAGGGATGTCGTGTTTGTCATTGATGTATCGAAAAGCATGCTTGCAGAGGATATCGCTCCCAACAGGCTCGAACGGGCGAAAATTGCAATTATCGATTGCATCGAGCGGCTTAAAGGGGACAGGGTCGCCTTAGTCACTTTTGCAGGAACTGCTGCGGTAAAATGCCCCCTCACATTGGATTATGGGTTTTTTAAACGTATGGTAGAGGATATCTCCATATACAGTATATCGCGCGGAGGAACAAAAATCGGGGATGCGATCCGCATTACGGCAAAGGATGTTTTGGATGATAAGGAAAAACGGTTCAAGGACATTATCCTTATCACCGACGGGGAAGACGATGATAGTTTCCCGGAAGAAGCAGCCGAAGCAGCCGGCGAGAAGGGAATACGGATTCTGGCATTCGGCCTTGGCGATGAAAATGAAGGCACCCGTATCCCTGTTACCGACGAGAACGGCAGACGTACCTATATGACATACAAGGATAAAGAGGGAAACACCCAGCTTGTCATTTCAAGGCTGGGTGCAGATACCCTGCGAAAAATGGTAAATATGACACCCGGGGGCAGGTATCTCAATGTCGCTACCGGGAACTTTGACCTTGGGAAAATCTACCAGGATTTGATTGCCAGTGCAGAGAAAAAGGAACTTGAATCCTCGACCATTACACGATATGAGGAGCAGTACCAGTTTTTACTTTTTCCCGGATTCGTTCTTTTGATTATAGAAATGTTTATCGGAATAAGAAGGAGAAAGAAAATAAATGGATAAGAAAAGATTTATTATTCCTTTTCTTTTAATTATTCCCTTTGTCCTCTTTTCATCAGGGGCCCGCGATAAGATTTCCCGGGCAAATGAAATGTATCTAGCCGGTGATTATAACAAGGCATTGACCCTGTATGAAGAAGCAGAAGTGGATAATCCCGAATCCCCCTATATCTACCTGAACAAGGGAATCACCTATTTCCGGCTCGAAGATTATGAAAAAGCAAAGCAGGCGTTTCTTTCGGCTGCTTCCAAAAGTCAGGATTTAAAACTGGAAGCAAAAGCGTATTATAACCTTGGAAATACGAATTTTCTCGAAGCAGCGCGGCATACAGAAACGGATTTAAAAAAAGCTATTGAACTTTACCAGGAAGCTGTTCTAAATTACCAGGTAGCCATGGAATGCGATAAAAATATTCCCGGTGCTGCACAAAATATCGAAGCAACCCGGCTCATTGTCCGGGATCTCCTGGATAAACTGAAAAAGCAGCAGGAACAGAACGCAGAGCAGGATGAAAAGATAAAGGAGATTGCAGAGAAACTGGCAAAACTCATTGAAAAGGAGCAGCGTCAGATTGATTTTACAAAAAATCTAAAGGAAGAAAAGGATGTAAAAGGGGTTTCCGGGAATTTAAAGAATAATATCATCAAGGTAAAAACAGAGCAGCAGAATATCCGGAAAGAGACTTCGGATGTTTCCACGGAACTCGCTGCACTCATGCCCCAGGGTGCTCAGGTCCAGGGCGCGGAACGGATCCAGGCTGCAAAGGAACATGTTGATGTATCGGTCAATTTTCAGGAGTTAGCCGGGAATCAGCTTACCCGGACTGCCCTGGCAGAGGCTCTTGAAAGTGAGACCGGGGCAAAGGAAGAACTGGTAAAAGCCCTTGAAGCCCTGTTGAACCAGCAGCCGGGACAGGATGAACCGCAGCAGGAACAGGGCGAACAGGAAAAACAAAAGGAAGAAGAGATGAAGCAACAGGCCGGGGATGCGGATGATATCCTGGATGAAGAACGTGAACAGAGAAAAGCCCGGCAGATACAGGGCCGGTCCGGTTACCAGGAGGTTGAAAGGGATTGGTAAAAAGATGGTAAACTATTCAGGATACAGACAAAAAGTGCTTATTTTTTTTCTTATTTTTCTCCCGGCAAATCTCGCCCTTTATGCCGGGGAAATACAGGTATCTGCTGTCCTGGAAAAGTATGATGTGTTCCTTGGGGAATCCTTTATTTACCAGATTACGGTAAAAGGGAGTAATTCCCCGGAGGAGCCTGTTCTTTCAGGGCTGGATGATTTTTCTTCCACTTTTCTTGGTGGATTTGATCAATCAAGCCGGATGATTACGATTATTAATGGAAGACAGACTGAAACAGTAAACGAGGCATATATATTTCAATTCAGATTGTCACCCCAAAAGACAGGTACCCTTGTTATTCCTTCGGTCATGGTAAAGGCAGAGGGAAGGAACTACATGACAGAGCCGCTTTCTGTCATCGTAAGAAAACCGGAGGATGTAAAGGATTATAAACTAAGGATGAGTCTGACCAGAACCACCTGTTATATTGGAGAAAAAGTAAATGCAACAGTAACCTGGTACCTGGCCAATCAGGCAAACGGGCCAATCAATTTTACGGTTCCGCTTTTTGAGGATAGCAGGTTCGATATCCTCTCCCCCTCTCATCCGCTGGATCCGAAAAAGGAACATATCACGCTTTCCATGGGGAATGAACAGGTCATTGCAGTGGAAGGATCGGGAACACTTGGCGGGAGATCTTATACAACATATTCTTTCAGTAAAATACTCGTTCCGAAAAAACCGGGAATCATCAATGTCCCCCCTGCAACGGTGTCATTCCAGGGGGTTTCCGGTGGAAGGCAGAAACGTGATATCTGGGGCCGGATCCTTTTGAGTAAAGTCGTTATTCCGTCCAATACCCTTACTATCAGCATCAAAGCCCTGCCGGAAACAGGAAAACCGGTTAATTTCTCCGGTCTTATCGGTAATTATTCTGTCAGTGCAAAAGCCGCACCGGTTAATGTCCGTGTCGGTGATCCTATCACCCTTACCCTTACCCTGAAAGGGGACGGATATCTCGAAGATGCAAAACTTCCCCCCCTTCATGAAATGCCGGACCTGACTGCGGATTTTAAAATCCCCCGGGATATCGCTCCCGGCGAGGTATCCGGTAACGAGGTGACCTTTATCCAGACATTAAGGGCGGTTCATGACAGTGTGACAGCAATACCCCCGGTGGAAATACCTTTTTTTAATGTGAGAACCGGGAAATACGATAGTGCGGTAACAAAATCCATTCCCATTACCGTGGAGCCGGCAACGAGCGAACTCTCTGTCCTGGATATGGAAGGCACGGATCCGATTGAACTCAAGAGTGAAATAGAGATATGGGAAGAAGGGATTGCCCATAATTACGAAAGATATGAAGTACTCCGCAACCAACCCTATGGCCTTGGTTCACTTTTACGTAACCCGGAATTACTCTTCCTTGTCCTGTTTCCGGTAGTAGTGTATTTTGTGCTTCTCTACATCTTCCGGTTCAGCCCCTTTGTCCGGCGGGATATAACAGCAGTGCTGGCGAAAAAATCATTCGATAGATTGAAATCCACCCTCGACATGGGAATCGCCGGGGAAATAGAAAAGAAATTTTCTTTAAAAGACTACCTGTTACGGGTAATGGAAGAATTAAAGGCTTACCTCGGGGCAAAGCTTAAAAGCAAGGCAGGTTCACTTACCTTTCAGGATATGGAGAAGCCGCTTCAAACGCATAGTATTTCAAAAGACACAATCAGGGAATTAAAAAGGATATTTGAAATATGTGAAGCAAGTCATTATGCCGGTGGTTCATTCCTGGCACAGGATGTTACAGAGTTGAGCAGCAGAACCCGGGATGTGGTAACAGAGATTGAAAGGAGTTTCACCTGAAATGAAAAATACCGGGATACCCATTATCTTCCTTTTCTCTTTTTTCCTTCTTCAGGGCACTCTTTTCGCTTCTGAAGATCTTACCAGGGAGCAGATACTCGATCTTCTGTATCAGGGGAATTCACTTTTTCGGGAAGCAACAGAGTATAGTAAAAAAGATCCATGGAAGGCAAAGGATAATTATGTAAAAGCTGCAATGCATTTTGAACGGATCGTCCGTGAAGGGGGAATACGTAACGGAAAACTTTTTTATAATATTGGGAATGCCTATTTTAAAGCAGGGGACCTTGGAAAAGCGATTCTTAATTATAAACGTGCATTAAAACTCATTCCAAATGATGTTAATCTTAAAAAAAACCTGGATTATGCCCGTTCAAGGCGTATCGATAAAATTGAAGAAAAAGAACAGACCCGTATTTTCAGGATACTTTTTTTCTGGCATTATGAAACATCGCCGGAGATGCGATTTGCGGTTTTTATCATATTCTTCTTTATCATCTGGATTTTTGCCGGATTCATGCTTTTTTTTAAAAAATCATTGCTAAAGTGGGGTGTCATCCTTCCTGCAATCATCGCCGGATTGTTTTTCGGTTCTCTTTTTATTGATGTGATAACTGCTTCTGGAAACAATCCAGGTGTGATTCTCGCCAGAGAAGTTATTGCCCGCAAAGGAGACAGTGATGCATATGAGCGGAGTTTTCAGGACCCCCTTCATGCTGGTACGGAATTTACCCTGGTGGAGAAAAGACGGGGATGGTATAATATCGAACTAATAAACGGGACCAATTGCTGGATCCCGGAAAAGGATGCTGAACTCGTAAAGATTGAGTAAAAGGACAAAGGCCGGAAGCCGGAGAGGAAAAGTGGGAGGTAATGTTATATGAAGGAGAATAGAAGATTTGACAGGTTTCTGCTCGATATCGAGATTGAACACCATAAAAAAGATGATAAAAAAAAATTATCAAGAACAAAGTCAAAGAATTTAAGCAAAGGCGGAATTTGTATTACAACAGATGACGGACCACTTGAAAAAGGAGAAATATATGTCCTTTCTTTTACCCTTCCCGGTCAATCCAGACAGATCATTGTAGAGGGAAAGGTTGCCTGGAATAAAAAGTATACTTCCATAAATTATGAACTCTTTGACAATGGCATCCAGTTTATCAATATAAGCAACAAACAGCTTGAAATGATTGAAGAATTCAGACTCGGTTCCGTGTTTGAGACATAAGGCGATCATGCCGGCAGGGTCATGACTATTCATTCTTGTCAAGGTGCCGGATATTATTGGCATACCAGACCTGTAAAGCACGGTCATACGATACAATCCTCCCGGAAGT
This sequence comes from Spirochaetales bacterium, assembly GCA_016935735.1. Classification (GTDB taxonomy): domain Bacteria; phylum Spirochaetota; class Spirochaetia; order SZUA-6; family JAFGRV01; genus JAFGRV01. The sequence goes on from JAFGQK010000267.1 coordinate 10,930, forward strand.
AATTTTAAGGAAATTATTTTTTCTTACTCCCTTTACAAAAAAAGAAGGATTTGAGTTAATCGTTTTCATACTTTTTTCAATTATTTCACCAGGGGGAAGCATATTCCCTTTGCTGTCAGATATTTTTTCTATATTCACCCCAATAGAGGAGTAGTATTCAAACCGGGTTTTCATCCGTTCTTCACAATCGGCCAGGGAAAGTTCCTGGTTATTGTCCAGGACACGGTATAAAAAGGTAACGGGGAAAATACTTTCAAGCCTGCCGATCTTAAATTCTATGGATTTTGTGAATCCTATCAGGTCGCGCATCGAGGTAAATGATGCTGCATCAAGTAATTCGGGTTTTCCGTAATGAATGGAAACCTCAAGTTTTGCATCCTGATGCGATAATGCATACCTGGGATATGAAAGCATGGTAAAGTAATTTTCGAGGAGGTAATGAAGCTTTTTCTTTAAGCCCTTTACTTTCGAAGCATGGACAATATATGGTGCTTCCGGTATTTTGGAAAATGAGATATTCATGGCATTTACATAAAGCTTCACCGGGTAATCCCTGGAAATGTTTTTCAGTTTATCAAAAAATACCGGACTCAGCGTACGCAGTTTCCCGGATTTCGTTCTTCCCCCGGCTCTTTTTCGTGTTACAGGATTTTTTTCATTTTCCGGATAAATGATGAGATCCTTTCTGGACTTATCCTGATCAGTCCCTTCAAACATCTGCTGCCGTACATATGCGGGAAATACCTCATCCATATACCGGTCTTTTGAGAGAAACACCCGTTTTAATCCTTTTCTTTTTAAGAAGACATCCTCCCGTAGATACATAAATGCCCCGCATTTTCTTAAAAATGTATCATAATTGAATACAAAAAGATTATTCCCTGCAAGAATCATAACATTGGGAGTAAAAAAGTGATAGTGTATGGGCATCTGGACGATATAGTCAAAAAGACTCCGGTGCCGGGGAATATATAATCCCACTGCATTTTTTGCCTGTATAACAGGTAATTGCCGGGCAAGCCCGGTAATCTTGATCTCTTTAAAAAGAGAACGGGAGTTGCTTCCATTAATATAAACAGAATCATCCGAGATCTGGGAGATATTTTCCTTATTCAGCAGGTTCCCTACAATATTTTTATATATTTTATTCCTGTATACCACATTATGATCAAGCTCATGTCCAATATACGGAAAATAGTCTTCCGGTTTTTTTAATTCCTCTTTCAATTTATCCATACTTCCATTCTCTCAATGATATTATCTTTGGCCAGGATCATAGATCCGGAAATTAAGCAGGAATAGACTATCAAATGGTTGTTGAAAAGTCAAGAAGCGAAAAGAGATGGGGTGAAAAACAATACTTGACCGCCCGGATAATATAGAGTAAAATATTAAAAATTAATAAGAAGGGAAATCACTATGGCAAAGGGTTTTACGCTGGAAATAAATCCTGCAGTTTATGTTGGAAAATACAAAGAGAATAGTGCCTGGGAAGAAAGGTTTATAGAAAAGCCGCATCTTTCTAAAGCAGAAGAGGATGCTTTATCGGATGAAGAAAAAGAAGAATACATGATTAAACGTAATTCTTTTCCGGATCTTCCGCTTGTTAATTATACTACCCAGTATGGCTTTGGTTGTTTTGAAGGGTTAAAAGCATTTCCCCAGGAGGATGGGAGTTTAAAATTATTCAGACCGGACGAAAATGCAAAAAGAATGGCAAAATCGATGGAAGGATTGATGATGCCGGTATTCCCGGTGGAAAAGTTTGTTCATGCTTCGCTTAAGATTGTAGGACAGAATCATGCCCTCGGATTTACCCCGGTGTATGACGGTGAATGGGAAAAAAATGATTTTGTGCTCGGTCATTCGTTATATATACGGCCATTTACCTATTCAGAACCCGGGATCGGATTGAATTTAAGCTATTATCCATGGGTAGTTATGGTTACATCAAATGTCGGTGCATACTTTATGCCCGGAAATGCAAAAGCAGTTACCACAAAAATGGTCCGGGCAAATCCGAACGGCACAGGATGGATAAAGTGTGATGCCAATTATGTCAACTCCACCCTGGCGAAAAGGAAAGCCATTGCCGAAGGGTACATGGAAGCAATATTCCTTGATTCTAAAGAAAGAAAATATATCGAAGAAGGTTCTTCCTGCAATATCTTTTTTCTTTTAAAAAAAGGTACCCTGGTTACCCCTGTTCTTGGAGATACGGTGCTGCCCGGTATTACAAGAAAATCGGTTTTAGTCCTGGCAAAAGATAGTGGTATTAAAACAGAAGAAAGACAGATATCTATAGATGAAGCGATGTCCGATGCAAAGGAGGTATTTATAACGGGAACAGCAGCCGGTATCTGTTATATTGAATCCATCACCCATAATGATAAAACCGTTGTATTCGGGGATGGGAAAATGGGTGAGACCACGCATCACCTGCTTAAAGTCCTTAAAGGAATACAATACGGAAAACGGGAAGATAAATACGGCTGGATGTTGAAGGCAAAAGCCTAGAAAAAGATATCCCACGATCACCGGGTCCCACCCCATTCCTCCCCGGTAATCACTTTCGTGAAAAAGCCCGGGTGTTCTTTTTCCGCCGCAAAACCGGCAAGTTGACCGGATTGAGATTCGATCGCCTGTCTTTTTTAAATAAATCTATACAACTCATGCCAGATAAGATATAATATTCTAAATTAATGTAAAGAGAGGGAAAAATGAAACTTGAAGTGAAAAGTACTGCATTTCAATCCGGGGGTATGATCCCTTCACAATATACCTGTGATGGAAGGAATATTTCTCCCCAGTTATCCTGGAGTGAAGTCCCGAAGGGCACAAAAAGTATAACGGTTATCAGCGATGACCCGGATGCCCCAATGGGTACATGGATACACTGGGTGCTATTTAATCTCCCACCGGATACCCGGGAACTGGAACAGGGGATCCAGTCATATAAAACCCACAGTAATGGCTCGATTCACGGGGTGAATGACTTCGGCAGGATGGGTTATGGAGGGCCATGTCCCCCGGGCGGAACACACCGGTATTTCTTTAAAGTCTATGCTATAGACCAGGTACTGCTGCTTCAACCCGGTTCGACAAACAGGGATGTCACTAATGCGATGAGAGGGCACATCCTCGCCCAGGGCGAACTCATGGGAAAGTATAGAAGGTAGTATCGTTTATTGCAGGGAGTCACCTTATTCAAAATCACAATTGGGATTCAACTTGTCATTTCCATAAGGTACCGTAGAATATAACCGGATATTCTCTTGACTTTTTATAATACAGATAATACATTTGTATTATGGCAACTATTAATCTTCGTAATATACCGGATGCACTTAAAAATCGGTTTAAGGCAATTTGCGATCTTAAAAGTAGCAATATGACCAGGGAATTCATTAACTTCATGAAAAAAATGATTGATGAGGATGAAAGGAGAAGAAAATGAGTATTATTGATTATGAAGGACTCACCCTTGAGGACCTTCTTAAACAGAAGCCTGATAGAAAAATACTTGAAAAACTGCTTAAAAAGGAGCCGGATGAAAATAAAAGAAAGAAGATACTGGATGCAATAAAGGATATTCCTTAACGTTCTCACAGGAAAGGATAATCCTTACCACTGTTTAAAACCTGAAAACAGGGGCGAGTGTGACAAAAACCGTATTATGATAATCAAAAACCGGGAGTCCCGCATTCTCTGCTTCCTGATTGAGTAATCCGTAAAAACCGATATACCGGCCTTCCAGGGAAACCCCGAGCCGGGCGTTAAAAAACACATCCACTCTACCCCGGACATAAAATCCCAGCAGTGAGTTGAGGTTCAAGTCATCTGTCCAGTTGTCCCCGGGATTACTGGTATAGAAAAAATCCGCTGCCCCGAATGCAAAAGGGCTGCCTTCAAGAATAAAAAGCAAAGAGGATGTCTCATATGACAGACCGATGGTAGGGGTAATGAGATCTCCGAAATAAGAAACCGGGTCCTCCTCCGCATATTCGATCTCCTGCGTGTCATTCAAATTGATCAAAAGGGTACATCCCAGGGATACATCCAGGGTATCGAGAAGCGGTATTTTTATCCGGCCGATGGCCCCCATTATAGTTACCTCCGGGGTAAACGATAATTCTAATGCCGTGTCAAAATTCCGGCTCCGAATTCCGGCAGATAAAAATCCCCCGAAGATGAATGAAGACATATCACTGGTCTTTTCATCGAGTGCGGAATTCTGGTAATCGGTAGATCCATCTGTAAATTTACTCGGAAACTGGGAAGAGTTTACATAAGAACCAAGAGCCCCGAACTTGATTTCCGTATATTCCGTATACTTGTAAGGAGATGAAGCCTCGAGTCTGCTTTCCAAAATGGAAGCGAGATAGGTAAGGAGGACATACCCGCCCATGATTGCAACCTTTATCCCGCCCCCAGCTACTTTTGTATCCCACACATATCCGTAAAATTCGTCCTGATCTCCTGATTCTTTATCATTCAAGTCATTCATCAAAGTATTGGTAAATAAAAGGGTTCCCATTGTACCGGTAAAAATCGACAGGCTTATACCGAGGCCGGTGGTTTCGTATTTATTATAGAACTGTCCTGCACCGGGAAGGAATGACCAGGTGAGTGCCGTGTCCGGGTCTGTTGTTTTCCTGGGTATGACCCCGCCTTCCATCATATCCTCCACTTCGACGAGCTTTTCCAGTTCACGTTCAAGGGTGATCTGCCTGCCCTCGGTCAGGTTGATTTTCCCTGCATACGCCCGGTGTCCCGGGTACCGCATTTCCGCTTTATATTTCCCGGGTTTAAAATCATTCAGGACCACGGGGGTAATTCCGACAAACTCCCCGTCTATATATGCTTTTGCCCCTTCCGGCATCGATTTAAAGGTAACGGATGTTTCCTTTTTCGGTTCCTCATCTTTTACGTCCCCTGTCTTGCGGCGGATACTCATTTTTTCGGTGAGTTTACTGCCACCGCGTTTCCATGTCACATTGCATTTGCTTCCTTCCGTATCTGCGGTAATAACGCGAAGACGGGCTTTAATCTCTTCCTCCCGCAGTAATATCCTGCCCTGCTTATCTTTAACAAGGTTAACTGCAAAAGCCTCGAGGATATCCCCTTCATGTATCCCGACATCGCTTCCAAGGTTAATATAGATCGATTCATCCTCTATCAGGGCAATTTCTCCCACAATCTTAATATGCTGGGATATTTTTGAAGCAATGGATGTACACGCGTTTCTTAATTCATCGTCATTTGCAATATCGATACTTTCCGCTATTTCCACCGATCCTGTTTCAACATCGACTAAGCGGAGATTCAGGACATAAGAGACGAATTTCCCATCGAATTTAGCCATACTCCCCAGAAGAATTTTCTTTACATTCAGCATTTTCCCCACTTCCACCGCCTGTCCGGCATCGGTAAGACCGGAGAGCTGCAATTCCTGTTCACTCAGGATCTTGACTAAATCATTCCGTTCCACGACATTAAAGAACGGATGTTTTACAAACTCGACACGCAATAATTCACTCACCGTTACCGCTTTTGTCCCGGGAATAGCGATGGGTTCAATATCCATTATCGCTATGGGAATGCCGGCGGAAAAGAGAAATGATGAAACAAACAATATAACTAATATACAGATAATGTTCTTCATAACCTTTCTCCAACAATAAAACTGGGATATTAATTCAAAACATTATGAAGTATAGTAATTTATTTTCTTATTTCAAGGGAAAAAAGTTCTTTGGCAGGGAAGAGCTTCTTTATAAATGCTCTTCCACCCTGGCGATTAATTCTTCTATTTTGTATGGTTTTACAAGATAATCGATAAAACCGTATTTCTCATACTCTGCAATAAGAGGATCGCCCGAATAACCGCTGGAAACGATTGCCTTTACTCCCGGATCAATCTTGACCAACTCTTCCATGGTACTCTTTCCACCCCTTCCACCATGTATGGTAAGGTCGATAATACACAGATCAAAAGGCTCTCCTTTTTCCTTTGCAGCTTTATATTGTTCTATTGCCGAGTCACCTTCCCAGGCAAAAATAACGTGGTGGCCCAGTTTTTCCAGGATTTTACTCATAATGTCCCGGATATGAGGATTGTCATCCATAAAGAGAATCTTTCCTTTTTTTAATTTTGCGTTTTCTTTTATCATTTCTCTTTCCCCGGGACTTTGTAATGATGCCGGGAGGTAGATTGTTGCAGTGGTTCCTTCACCCGGTTTTGAATTGATGGAGAGATATCCACCATGCTGTTTAATGATCGAAAAAGTGATGGTAAGTCCAAGCCCCCTCCCTCTCTGTTTTGTGGAAAAATAGGGATCAAATATCTTTTTAAGATATTTTTCAGGTATTCCCTTTCCAATATCAGCGATTGTTATAAGAATATACTTTCCGGGATGTAGTGGAATAATCCCGGATGAGGTTACCTGTTCATTCCGGGCTTTCACCGTTATAATCCCGCCTTCGGGCATTGCCTGTTCTGCATTGATGATAAGGTTATGAAATACCTGTGTTATCTGCCCTTCATCTATATTTACCGGCCAGAGATCATCCTGGATATCAAACCGGGAGATAATGTTCGAACCACTCAAGACAAATTCAATTGTTTCTTTCAGGAAATCAGTTACCGGCATTATTTTTTTTACTGGTTTGCCACCCTTTGCAAAGGCAAGCAATTGCTGTGTCAATTTTCTTGCCTGCCGTGATGCTTCTTCTGTTCTCGATAGAAATATATAAGCATTACTGGACTCCGGTATCTCGTATAATGCCGCACCGATATTTGTAAGAATTGCAGTAAGGATATTGTTAAAATCATGGGCAATTCCCTCTGCCAGAAGTCCGAGGGATTCCAATTTATTTTCCTTTTCCATTTCCTGCCGGATAAGCCGTCTTTCAGTTACATTCCTGAAAACCAGGACAACCCCAGATATGATGCCATCTTTTATACAGATTGGTGCACTGCTGCCCATAATAGAATAATGTGTTCCATCCCGGGAAACAAGAATCGTATCATTTTTTAAGCTGGTGATCTTCCCCTGTTCAATCACCTCTTTTACCGGATTAAGGATGGATTCGTGTTTTTCTTCATTTACAATGCGGAAAATTTTTTCTACCGGCTTCCCGGATGCCTCTTCTTCCCTGTATCCGGTAAGATTTTCCGCAATCCTGTTCATCACTATTATCTTCCCCTCGCTGTTTGTTGAAATCACCGCATCTCCAATACTTTTTAAGGTTGCTATAAGTTCTTTTTTATCTTTCTCCATGGCTTTTTCTGCCTGTTTCTGCCCTGTAATATCCTTAAGGATCATTACAACTCTGCAAACTTTTCCCCCGGTATCATAAACGGGAAATACGGTTGCTTCATGTATTACCACCCTTTGTTCTGTAATCCCGGATTCTTTATCAATCGATTGTAAGGGAGTAATGATTTCCGGTACAAATACGGTATTCCCGGCACATGCCTGTTTTATCTGTTCTTTAAGACCGGTAATTTCCACTATAGAAGAATCGGTAAATATATTGTATTTTCCTGCGATAAGTCCGGCAGAAGCGATACCGGCCATATCCAGAAAAGCCTGGTTCACCATACAGATAGTCCCGTCTGATGTATAAACCGCTACCGGATAAGGCATCTGGTGTAAAATAAGATAAGCAAACTGGTTTCCTGCCGATAATTCTTTTATACCCGTGTTTTTTCTTATCTTTTCTGGTGGTCCCTGCTTTCCCTTCTCTTCCTTCCTCATATTCAGAAGTATTATAATATATTTAAAAAAGTGTGTAAACCAAAAGCAATTCGTAGCAAGAAGTAATGTTAATATTTTTTTAAATTTGTCTTTACCAGGCTTTGGCAAAGGGATGAGGATGTTTCTTAAAATAAAAGAAAGAGATTGATTTATATTAATTTCATACTACAATGAAGATATGAAGGATAAATTAAAGCAGATACTGCAAAATGCACTCATTCAGATACTGGGAGAAATAGGGGAGCAGGAGATATCTTTTATAGATCAGCCCCGGGAGGATTTAACCTGCGAAGTGATTATTACTATCGGGATTACCGGTAATATAACCGGGACTATGATGTTAAAAAGCGATCAAAAAAGCGCAGCTTCAATTGCAAGACATATGTTAAAAAATATCGATCATTCCCCGGATGATACTGTATTTACAGAATCACAACAGGAAGTTATCCGGGAATTGATGAATCTTATATCAGCACGGGCATTAATGATTCTTTTTGAACAGAATATTAATTGTAACCTTACACCTCCTACCCTTATTACAGGAAAAAATATACACCCATCGATGTATAATATCCTCTATACCGTACATGCCGGGGTAAAAGGCTTGTTTGGTGAGATTTATCTTTTTTTTGGGGTGAAAAAATTAGGTATCCCCGGGTCGTAAATTTTTTCGAAATTTTTTTAAGTTATTATCATGAAAATAATCAGATGAACCTGGAGTGTTAATGGAAAGCTTTACGTTTTTAAATGGTAAAATCAAAAATAAAGCAGGTCTTACCGATGAAGCGATTAACCTGCTTATTAAAGATTTTTCCTGCCTTACTCCAATAGACAGCAGTCTTTTAGGCAGGATTCTCCATTACCTCCTTGATGGTGATGATCCCGAGATCCTGGCAGAACTGGAAGTTCTTGATATATTCTTTAAAGCTCTTTATTTTGCCCCCAGGCTTAAATCAATTGAAACAAGAACAGCGTTATTCAAGGCAAATCATGAACAAAGTGAGGATTTTCTCCACAGGTTGGGTAAAATATATCATGCTCTTATGAATCCTCTTAACCCCAATCATTTAATGCCGCAAAGGCTTGAGTCTCCTTCATGGCTCGAGGCACTCCTTCTTTTTGCTTCATCTTCCTACACTGGTGACCTTAAAACATACGTGGAACTGAAGATTGTAGAAAAAATTCTGCAGGCAGCAGAAGCAGGAATGGAGAACATGGTGCAGTACATCTTTTTAGAGGACCCGACAGATTTCAGTCATTGTAATATAATAAAAACCTTTTTTTCCCTTACCGGATTCTCCTCTTCTGCAGTTCATCACTTTGAAATTATCCGGCAGGCACTCGCTCACATTGATAACAATACAAAATACAGGGCTTTAAGGAATATAACGGCACTCTCCCTCCCGGTTCTGCCCCTGCTGCCGGAAATCTGCCAGTGCTGTACAGCTTCCTTAAAAAAGGTAAGAATGGTTGCAATAAAGATCATAAAAGATTATCCTGACCAGGCAATTCCCTGCTTAAAACATCTTATTACAAAAGCAGACCCATCAAAGAAAGAACATGCAGTAGAAGCATATCTTGTCCTTTCCCCGGAGGAATCGGAGAATAATTCCGGAGATAAAAAACAATAGCAAAGAAATCAGGAAAATCTTTTTTCCACCGCAAGAATATGGGAAGGCAGCCCTTCATGCTTCCCGATCTCCCTGATAACGGGCAATAATTCATGTAATGCAGATTTATTCAGTTTCCCGATTGTTGATATCTTAATCATATCTTTTGAGGTTATTCCCGAAATAGTTCTTGCATACCCATTTGTCGGTAAAACAGCGGTAATCCCTATAGCGTAATTCGCTGCGGTAAAAGGGGTGTTTTCGCCGATAAGTATTTCCCCGGCATTTCTTACGTTATTTACTATATATTCTTCATTTTTTTTATTACACGTAACATTCATATGTTCAGGCGCAAAATCATCTATAAATTTTATTGCATCATCCATTGAATTACAGAGGATGATTGCACCATAGCCATCCTTTGAAAAGACATGGTTTAAAATTTTTCTCCGGGTATCCGGGATTTGAGAAATTGCACTATCAAGAAGATCGGACGTTTTGCGGGCTATCTCTTCTGATGTGGTAACCAGGACGGATGAAGAATCGGGACCATGTTCTGCTTCACTTATCAGATCATAGACAAGAATACCGGGGTTTCCTGTTTCATCGGTAACGATGATGGAATCGGTCGGTCCGATTCCCAGCACGGTTTTTTTCCCATAGGAAAAAGCAATACTCATCGCCACTGCAATTCCCCCGGGTCCCGGACCGAAAATGCCATCGACTTCGGGAATGGATTCTGTCCCGGAGGTAAAACCGGCTATTAATCCCACACCATTCCCGGTAAATATCTGGTGAGCCCCGGCTATATGTGCAGCAGCAACCGTTGCCGGGTCTGCCCGCCCTTCCTGATCCGGGGCCATCCCGACAATTATCCTGTTTACTTTTGCCGTTTTTGCAGCTCCTATAAGCATTAATGCTGTTGAAATCAAAGGTCCTTTACGGGCAGGAACATAAAGACCAACTGAATGTAAAGGAGTAATTTTTTCCCCGATTATTGTACCATTTCTGATTTCAGCAGTTGTTATGGGATTCTGCAGGAGATATGAGTTTACCTGTTCAATATGCTTTAAGGCCTGCTTGATGGCATTTACCAGTTCAGGAGAAGCATCCTTCACGCATTTCATAATATAATCATCGGTCAGTCTTATGGAAGAAAGATCCGTATGATCGTACTTTTTTGTTAATGTATAAATACAATCATCACCATCTTTTCTTACAGAGTGAAAAATGTCCCTGATTGAATCTACCAGCGAAGGATCGTACAATTCTTTTCGTTTTTTCAGTTTGTCTTTAATAAATGATTTCTCACCCGGATAATGAAGTATCGTCATAATTTTACACTATCACAATTTCTTGCAACCAGTCAATAAATGACACAACTACTGTAATGTGTAAAGTAATAATTATCTTATCCTTGCAAAATAATCCGGGAATATTCATAATTAATGAAAGAAGATGAATGCTATTGAAACTCATAATATGGAAAAACCGGAGCCACTGCTTTTTCTTTGTATAAAACAGAAAACAGGATTTATTTTTCTGCTGTTTATATTTTTCCTTTGTTCTCATATTTATCCAGATCCGGTAATACTTGAACACGATAAAATTTACCAGGTTGGCAGGTATTTAAGAATTATTGAAGATCCCGGAAAAGAACTCACTATTAAAGATGTATCATCTCCCCAAATGGATGACTATTTTCAGGCAAGTGACCAGCAAATACCCAATTATGCATATTCAAAATCGGCTTTCTGGATCAAGATTATCATAATAAACAGAATCAGGAATAATGGGACATTTTACTTCAGTTTTAATCACCCCACTCTTGATTACATAGACTGCTATCTTCCTGTCAAAAACGGTTCTTCTTCTGCAGAATGGATGGTAAAGCAGGCAGGTGATTGCCGCCTCTTTTCCTCCCGGGAGGTGAAACACAGAAATCATGTCTTTATCGTTCCCATTGATTTTAATGAAGAGATTACTCTTTATTTCAGGGTTCTTTCAGACAGTACGATAACATTCCCCTGTGAGATAGCAAGCAGGGAAGCTTTTCACACCCAGGACCGGATATATCAATTAGACTTCGGGGTGTTCTACGGGATTCTGGTTATTCTGATTTTATACCACACGGTCCTTTCCGTATATTTAAAAGATGTCATTTATATTATCTATTCTTTATATATATTGTTTACAGGATTACTGCTTTTCACACTCAACGGATTTATTGCAGAATATTTCAGTTTTGCCGGTACCTGGTTGTTGAACAGGATGTCTTCACTGGCCGGGGCCTTATCATTAATCACTGCAATACTCTTTGCAAGGTTTTTTCTGGAATTAAAAGACAGGGCACCAATACTGGATAAAACAGTACTGATATTGCTTTCAGGGGCTGTGTTTGCCGGGGTTTTTTCATTTTTCCCTGATTATTCATTAAGTATCACGCTGTTGAATTTCGTTACCATCTGTACCGGGATTATCGCCATTATCATAGGATTAACCTTATGGAAGCAGGGATTTCAACCGGCCCGTTACTGGTTCCTGGCTTTTACTTTCATGGCACTGGGAATGATTCTCTATGGCCTTAGAAATGTTACCTTTCTCATACATATTATCCCGAATAATAGTATTACTTCAAACGGGATTCAGTTCGGGTTTTTACTCCAGATATTATTCCTGTCCCTCGGTTTAGGTAACCGTATTAACCTTATCAGACGCCAGAAACTCCTTGCACAGGAACTGGTTATAAAAAATCTTAATGAAATAAATACGATGAAAGACTCTTTCCTGGAAAAAATAGAACGGCTTAATATCAATCTCGAAAAGAAAGTGGAAGCCAGGACAAGGGAATTAAGCCAGGCGAACAAAAAACTTTCTGAACTGGATACACTGAAAAATGATTTTATTGCGAACATTACCCATGATTTCAGGTCCCCGCTCATGATTATCCTTAATACCACGGAACTCCTGCTTTCCGGGGTCAAAGAAAACAGGATAAAGCTGAAAAAAAAGCTGGAAAATATCTTTGAAGCAGGAACAAAACTGAAAAATACGATCGATAAACTGCTTGACCTTGCACGGCTGGATGCGACAGGAATAAAACTACATATAAGCAAGATCGATATAAAATCGTTGTTAGCCGGCCTCGTCGATTTTTATCAATCTTCTATCATATCTTCGAGCATCAACATCATCGTTGCTTTTCCTTCAGCACCTATTGAGAATTTTTACAGTGACAGGGAGAAGCTCGAACAAATTCTGGATAACATTATATCCAATGCATTAAAATATGTAGATATAAAGACAGGCATCATCACTTTAGAACTTAAAGTATTTACCACTATACTTCGTATAATTGTAAGCGACAATGGGATCGGAATTCCGCCGGAAAAACTGGATATAATCTTTGAACGGTTTGTCCAGGTGGAGGGGGGAGGTAACTCCAAAATAAAAGGGACAGGAATAGGACTTGCATTTTCCAGGCAGCTGACGGAGTTGCTTCATGGCCGTATATGGGCGGAATCCGGCGGGATACATCACGGCACCTCCTTTTTTATCGAATTACCCCTTGAAAAAGATGTTTTTCATAAAGATGAGTTTACACAGACAGATGATAAGGCACAATACATCAGCAGGAGGGATAACACCTCTCTGTTATTAAAAAAAGAGATACAACGGAAAATGGAAATGAACGATTGTGCCGTCATACTGCCCGAAATAAACCAGGAAAGCGAATACGATATAAAAAAAGCCGTTATTTTAATTATAGATGATAACAAACAAATAATAGAAATAGAAATGGAGTATTTACAAAACGCGGGATATAAAAATTTTATCCTGGCATTTGACGGGAATGAGGGCATTGAAGCTGCATATACCTATCATCCTGACATTATTCTCTGTGATTATACGATGCCCATGCTGAATGGTAATGAGATCCATGACAAGTTGTGTACAAATCCTGATTTCAAGACTATCCCTTTTATTTTCATTTCAGCAATTCTCGATAAAAACATTATAATCGAAAGAAAACGGAAAGGGGCAGTCGCTTATATTGTGAAACCCATTGACAGGGAAGATTTCCTGCTTACCCTTGAACTCCATTTAAAAAAGTATTTTGAATTAAAAAAATCACAGCAACAGGCGGTAAGCGATGAACTGACGGGGTTGCATAATCATAATAAGATTATAAGTATTATGCAGGACAAAATACTGGGCAGAAAGCTTGCCAATATATCGGTAGTTTTTTTTGATATCGATCATTTTAAATCCTTTAATGATCTTTATGGCCATCAGATAGGGGACAAAGTACTTGCCCGGATCGGAAAAATCATAAAAAGCAGTATCCGTCGTGAAGATATACCCGGCCGGTATGGGGGAGAGGAATTTCTAATTATTCTGCCGGATACGGATATTGATAAGGCAAAGGTGGTGGCGGAAAAGGTAAAAAATGCCATTGAAGAAGAGATAATTGAGTATAAAAATGAAAAGTTGACCATTACCGCCAGTTTCGGGATATCTTCGTTGTATGAATACGAGGAATATATCTGTAAAATGACAGGACTTGGAAGTTTTCAGTCTTTAACGGCAATACAGGCAAACAAGGAAAAGGATGGGTGGCTGACAATTGACCAGTATAAAATAACCATCGCAGGGCTTTTAATCAAAATGGCGGATATCGCCATGTACAGTGCAAAAAAAACAATCTGCCGTTCATGCGGATTCGGATCGGTAAGAGAGGCTGTATTCCAGGACAGGGTTTGTCCTGAATGCGGATCCGGCGGCATTGATACCGGACGCAGTAAAATCAAGGTGTTTGATGAATCTTTTGAAAAGTGAAAAGATAGTTATATATTATTTGTAAGCATCCACTATTTATGCTGATTTTAATGCAAAGTACTACCAGGCCGAAAATCCTGGAATAATACCTGCGATTTTCGATTTGAGTAGTACAGGGTATCGGGATCACCCAGGTACTTGCCCGGGCAGGCCTGTATGTCCCGGGCACAGAAGCAGAGATAAGCCCTGTAGACGGTATGTTTACACATTTCCCGGCAGAAGAAAAAATAGACAGGGGTTATGCTTTGGAAATTGCATCAAGATATGGGATCAGTTTTTATCAATTAAAAAAAAGCTTTCGCAGACAGGGGGATAATTAAAGAGGATAGTGAATGAGTGGATATACCAATCCAGGTAAGGGCAAAATCATATTTTACCGCAACTCTTTGTACACCTGAAGAATTAATTAAATTCCTATTGTAAGGAGATCAAAAATGTGGAATGATCCAATAGTTGAAGAAGTAAGGAAAGCAGGAAAAAAATTATCTGATAATTGTGATAATGATATACATGAATTTGCTCATACGATACGTCAATACAAAAAAAAGAGAAAAAAAGAAGGTTGGAAATTCGTTTCAAAAAAAGATATGAATTCTTGAAATTTAAGGTAAAAGAGTATAATTATGCAATAGTCTTTCCGAAATAAGGAGAACCATAACCTGCCGGCAAAGGTTTAAGCTTATTTATTTAACCTGGTGGTCATCGGTATAGAATTCGTCCGCATACATGCGGGGTTTGAATACCTCTTTTAATCCGTAAAATCAATAATACATTCTCCTTGCATTCTCCCTTTCCTTCTATTATAATGATAAATGCTTGATTAACGGTATTGATTATCACGACAAAGAGGAGGGGAGTATGTCATTTATTTTTCAGATCGGTTCCGATGCATCAAGGGAACGGCTGGATAAATTGATAGAAGAACGGCTAAAACCCGGTGCCAATAAGAAGGACATAGATAAAAGGATATGGGATTTGTTCGGAGAGACATGGAGTGTCATGTTTACCGATCTTTCCGGTTTTTCCCGCCAGGTTGCCGAGTTCGGCATTATCCACTTTCTCCAGATTATCTTTGAATCCCAGGTCATTATTGTACCCTGTATTGACCGGTATGACGGGATTATGCTTAAAATGGAAGGGGACAGCATGATGTTGCTTTTTCGCAGACCGGAAAAAGCCCTTGCCTGTGCAATTGCAATGCAGAAAGCTTCAAAAGAGTACAATATAGGAAAAGAGAAAACCGAACAGATGCTCCTCTGTATTGGACTGGGGTATGGGATGATGCTCAGGATCGGTGATAATGATATATTCGGGGCGGAAGTGAATGCGGCGAGTAAATTAGGAGAAGATATTGCCGATGCATGGGAAATTCTTATTACGGAAAACTTCAAGAATGCTATAACGGATACATCATACACCTTTGAAAAAATCGAGGAGATTCCCCCCGGTGCAAAGAGTGCCTATAAGTTGATATATGAAATTTGAGGTTTTTATACCTTCAAAATACTGATTAAAAAAGAAAGCACCCATGAAACACGATATTGAAGATCAATTTCAAAAAAACCTAAATGAACAGTTGAAACGTGAAGCAGCCCTGGAAAAAAAGCATAAGGAACTTGAAATAAAATACTCGGGATTAAAAGATATTGATGAACGCTATTCCCTTATCAGCCTGAAACTCACCATAAGCCTTGCCATTATCAATAAGATTGAATCATTTCACCCGGGGCAGGAGATTCTCCGGTTACAGGACATTGCCAGGGATAAAGCACGGGAGGCTGTCCAGCTCCTGGAAGATCTGATCGATACAAATATCTCGGAAGACCAGAAAGAACTCATCCTGAAAGCCCCGGGGTATAAAGAGGCAAAGGAACTGCTCCAGCAGCTTATACTGAAAGGGGGCGGATTGTTTTTCAAAACAAGGCTGGATGATGAAAAAAAGATAAGGAAAATCGCAAAAATAATTAACCGGTCGATTCGAAAGTTTTTAAACCCGGATGACAATTACACTCCCCTGTTCAAGACAGAAGAACTTTCAGGTTTCTTAAGAACATTGATAGATACCTTTTTACCGGTTTTTGGGAAACCGTATCAAAAACCGCCCCCGGATGGTATTGAGGAAGGCGAAGAAGTTTTTTACTCGTCAAAAAAGATGAGACTCCCCCTGTCACAGGCCATTCATTACCTGGAACACGAGGTATTGCCCGGGCTGAAAAAAAAGCTGGAGGATTCACCGTATGACCGTGAAATTCAGCGCGAACTGTACAACACGGAAAAAAAGATATACGCTTTCAAACAGCTTAAATTCATTCCGCGTTCTTCCCCGGTTTTCCCGGAAAAAGGCTACTATTCCGACGGGCTTACAGGATACACGGCAGATGGTGAAATGCTTGTCACCCTTTCTACCCCGGTCATCTATAAATCCGGGACAAACCTTGAACGGATGCAGGAGATGGTTTGTGCAGAAATTACCAGGAGACTTGCAGGGAAAGGATTATGCCCGGAGCTCGACTCTGAGTATGAGTATCTGAAAAGAATCGAGAGTGGGATGAAAGGAAATTCCCGTACCCCGAGCCTGAAACTGAACACGTCGATGGGTTTTAAGATGCTGAAAAATCTCTATCCTTTCCTGGCAAAGCTTGAAAACAAGCGGATCTTCAAGAAATTACTGCACTATGTATCGAAAACAGATAAGAAATATACGGAAAAGCTTATCCGCCAGTTTATCCTTGAGGATGAATACAATATAAAGGCATTACCCTGAAACAAGCGGTATTTTGCCTGAAAAATAAAATCAAAATAATGTAAAAAGATAAAAGGTATAAAAATATCCGGGGTACAATTATTTACACGGGTGCGAACGCCATAACAGGTTTTAAAAACCACGGAACACACTGAATACACAGAAATAAAAGACCGAAAATAAAATAATGAAAG
>JAFGQK010000268.1 GCA_016935735.1 Spirochaetales bacterium
AGAATATAAAAGGCATAGCCTTTAAATAAATATAATGAGGAGGAAATGGACCACCTCCAAAGGAGGTGGTTTCCTTTTGATAATGAAGGTAATGACTATTGAGGAGATCCTTATAAGAGTTAAAAACGCGATGAAAATCGGGGAGTATAACCTTGCCGGGGATCTGCTTAATAAAATCATTTCAACAAAACAGGATTTCTTCCTGCCTTATATGCTGCTGGGTAATGTGTATGAACGGACAGGAAAAATCGATAAAGCATTACAGTCTTATAAGCAATCCATACGGCTGAAACCGGATAATGTTGAAGCATATAATAACCTGGGAATTACATATAAAAGAATCAAGAAATACAAAGAAGCCCTCGCTTTCCTTAAGAGGGCGCTTCTTCTAGATCCGCATCGTGCCGATATCCATTATAATCTTGGTAATGTATACAAGGAAACAGGGAACCTTGAACAGGCAATAAAACAGTATGAAAAATCCATTGAAACAGACCCCCTGTTTGTGCCGGCATATAACAACCTGGGGATTGTCCTGGAAACACTGGAAAAATTTGATGTAGCCGGCCAGGTATACAGCCTGGGGCTTGAAGTGGATATCAACAATCCCAAATTGCATTATAATCTTGGGAATATCTATGAAAAACAGAACAAACTGAAACAGGCCCGGCTGGAGTTTGAACGCGCATTAAAAACAAAACCCGGCTGGAGTGATGCTTTGCTTAATCTCGGGATCGTACTCAGTAAACTCGAAGAACATAACAAATCTATCAACACGTATCAATCCATACTGAAGATCGACCCGGTAAATGTCAAAGCGATTAATAACCTTGGAATTGAGCATAGCAAGTTAAAAAATATAGAAAAGGCCAAAGATTTCTACCATAAAGCAATCAATCTGGATCCGGATTATACAAAGGCACATTTCAATCTTGGTACCCTGCTTGAAGACCAGGGTGAATACAAACAGGCACTCCTTGAAATTGAAAATCTTTTAAAAAAGAATCCGGATAATATCCCCGCACGGTTCAGACTCGGGAACATATATACAGCCCTGGGAAAATACAGGAAAGCAGAAATTCAATTCCGTTCCATTTTAAAACATAATCCTGAACATGGTGAAACATTAAGAGCCATGGGAAACCTCTATCTTCGTACGGGAAAATACGATGAGGCAAACAAATGCTTCAAGCAGTTATCCAGGATGCACCCGGATATGGAAGATTATCATCTTGATTTTGCAGTTCTTTTAAATGATAAAAAAGAATTTGAAAAATCCGAGGCGGAGGTAAAGAAATTTTTATCTGCCAACCCGGAGGATATCAATGCACAGTCCCTGCTCGGGGAGCTTTATTTCAAACAGGATCTGTTAAAAAATGCATCGGATTTATTCGAACAGATTATAGAAAAAAATCCGCATGTTGTAAAACCATACTATTACCTGGCAAAAACATATAAGAAGCTGGGGAATTCGGAAAAGGCCATTGAGACAATAGATAAACTTATCACTATACAGGGAACCCGCGGGACACATGCCGATATAGAGAACCTGAACAAAACGATTGAACTGTATGAGAAAGCAGCAAAGGAATATGAACATAGATTTAAGGTAAAGCTCCATAAAGACATAGCGCATCTTGATGATTTTTCTTATGACCCAGGGGAGGATACCGGATCAGGCGAAGACCCGGATTTATTATACTCTCTTCAACATTCGTTGAAGCACGATCTTAATGTACAGGGTACTGTTGATGATGCGGATTCAATCATTAAAACAGGAGGGATTGAGCCGGTTATTCCGGTAAAAGAAGAAGTGGAGCAGATAAAGATAGTGGAAACCATCCAGGAAGAATCACCGCCGATGGTGGAGATTGAAGATTCGGAACCTTTACCATTCACTGATCTTTTAAAAAATCAGGAACTCTATGAAACACTGCCTGCCCTGGCATCTAAACTGCTGGAACAAAAAAAAGAGCAGGAAAGCCTGGCAGGGAAGAACGAAAAGGATAAAGCAGAACAGTTAAAGAAGAAAGATATACAGGATTTAGCAGAACAGTTAAAGGAAATAAATAAACAGAACAGTACAGACCAGTTAAAAGAACAAAAAATACAACCAGTTATCAAACAAATGGAAAAGGAAGAAGTCATTAAAGAATTTCTGAACAAAGGCAGTAAAGGGGAAGAATCGGATATTCTTTATTCCCTGGCAGATAAAATAGATTCTCTTGCGGAAAAAGCAAAAAAAGAGAAGGGATTCATGTTTAAACCCGGGGATAAAGCAGATGAAACCCTTTTAGATGTATTAAAGGATATATCCGGTGTGTTCAAAGAAGGAATAAAGCC
This sequence comes from Spirochaetales bacterium, assembly GCA_016935735.1. Taxonomy (GTDB): domain Bacteria; phylum Spirochaetota; class Spirochaetia; order SZUA-6; family JAFGRV01; genus JAFGRV01. Next base: position 2,344 of record JAFGQK010000268.1, read on the forward strand.
GGGATTTTCCCCCGGATATTATTTTCCTGTCCGGAGAAAACGGCATCCCCACCGTAAGGAAAAGCAGACCAGCCGGAAACAGGAATCCCTGGATGAATACTTAAAAAAAAAGGCGAAGACCACAAGGGAAAAGTTAAAAGAATTCTTTGGTAATGTCCGTAAAAAGCTTGATGAAAAACCGGATATTGAAATTCCTGATGATAAAAAAAAGCAGGAAAATATACAGAATCTTGTTGAAAAAATATCCAAATCCAATCCATTTAAAGAAAATATCACTCATCCGGTAAAAGAAAACCAGAATAATAAAAAGAACGGGGAGAAAGAGAATCGTATAAAAAGAACAAAACAGGACTATGGCAGGAACATTACGGAGGTCCAGGAAGAAAAGAGTGAACCAATCCGGATAGAGGTCAGTGACGAGGACCTGGTATCAGGGAAAAAGTATAACCTAAATAAATCAAAAAAAGAATGCAAGGAAACCGGCGGGCAGACAGATATCGATAATAAGCTGGATGAACAGACTGTACTTCAGGAAACAATGAAAACAGGCAATGAGCCACAGGAAAAGAAACAGGAAAAAAGCTTTAAACCCATTATAAGACCGGAAAAAAAGAATTTTCCCAGGACTATCATCATAAAGACATTACGGTTCTTCCGAAAGCTGCTGGGTTTTGTTCTTAAAACCGGGACAAAGAGTAGATTTGACGATTATATTAAAAAAATGGAAAAAGAGTAAACAGTGAAACCCGTTTTCTTTTTTTTCGCAGAATAAAGATCATGAAAGATATCAGCAAAGCGATGAACAGACCGATACTGATAACCGCCGTATAAAAGGGGAGGATATCCCATCGCATAATATCATGAAAAGAGACAGCTGGATATAAGGAGAAGACCTCACTGCTTAGACGCTGTTTTACAGTGAGAAATCCTGCAGGCTTATTTTTATGAAGATCGAGGATATTGACAGGGGGAACAGTAAAGAAAATTTGTAACGGCCCCCCATGCATATATATAGAAACATCCTCCTTTACTTGCAGCTTGAGTATATGTGTTACCGGACCAAGGAAAGGGACCACCCTGAATGTAAAAGTGACAGTTTTTACTGTCGAGTCTGCTTTTATTAACAGTTCCTTTTTTGTCATATAACTGTAATTAATAATTTTTTCCATATCTTCGAACACGGTTGTTTCTTCGGGATTAAATCGAGATTGCGCTCCAAGAATCACCCCGATAATTCTCCTCTTATCACGTTCAAAAAAAGAAACAAGACAGTGTCCGGCTTCGGGAGTCCAGCCTGTTTTCCCTCCGGTACACCTGTTTTCAAGGACGAGTTTGTTTCTATTATTAATAGTAATCTCTTTTTCATCATTGATACGAAGAACGCTTCTCTTTTTCCCAAGGGTTTTCATTATCCAGGGATAAGCATATACTTCCCGTGCTATAATACTTAATTCATAAGCCGAAGAGTAATGATACACAGAATGCAGGCCGCTGGGATTCATAAAATGCGTATCCTTTAAACCCAATTCTTTCTGCACATAGGTATTCATTCGATGAGCAAACTTCTCTATTGTTCCATCAATATTTTCTGCAATCATATAAGCGATATCATTTGCCGAATAAACAAGAAGGGCATCCATCGCATACGTTGCCCTCATCCATGATCCGGCAGGAATAAAGAGCTTATACGGGAATGCCGTTCCTGCCTGTTCACTGTAGGTAAGGATATCATCCCTTGATTTGTTTTTTGCCAGCATGACCGCTGTTATAAGCTTTGTTGTACTGGCAGGGTAGAGCCTCCTGTCAATGTTTTTTGCATAAATGATCTCGCCTGTATCAACATCAATGGTGAGAGCAGCTTTTCCTGTTATATCCGGCTTATCCAGGGCATGTACGGGAAGAACGCATATACATAATAAAAGTAATCGTGTCATTACCTGTTTCATCCTGCCTTTATACTATACCGGGAATATAAAAGTAAAGACCATAAAGAAATCCCCCGATATTTTTTCTAAAGATGAGTACCGGGGGGCTGAAAATAGGAAAAACGGTGGATTAAGAAAAAATACATATTTATAGAAGAATTTATTTAAAAAAATAAATAAACAGTATTGTAATTTTCAGGAATATATATAGTATATATAGTGTCCCGGTGCAGGTGGTTTACAAACCATGTACGCACCGGGATATTGGTGTATGTGGGATTTGATTGTTTTTTCTATAAAAAATGTAAACAACAGAATTAGTCTGTGAGTTTGTTGGCATGACAATCATTTTTTTATTGTCCCGGAATTGTATAAAATGATTTTTTGCTTTATTGATTATAAACGCTGTTATGAAAAAATATTTTGCTATTACCCGTAATACCTTGATTGATGCAATCGTATTCCGTGCAGATTTCTTTTTCAGGACCCTGGGGAATCTGATATATATTTTTGTCGTCTTTTATCTCTGGAAAGCAATCTATGCAGACAGTCCGGGTGAATTAAACGGCCTTACATTTCTTCAGGCTTTTACTTACCTGGCTGTAAGCGGTTCCATTTTCATTTTAGTTGAAACCTGGGTTGACTGGGGGCTTTCCTTAAGTATTACACGTGGACATATTGTAATGAATTTATATCTTCCCCTGGATTTACATCTTATGATCCAGTTCAATGCATTTGGCACTTTTTTATTCAGGCTTGTTTCCACCGGGCTTCCGTCAATACTATTTATTGTCCTTGTATTTAATGCCCCTGTTGCCATTGGTATAAATCTTATATTTTTTATTGTATCGTTGTTTTTTTCATTTTTAATGTCCGTTAACATCGACTTTGCTGTTGGTGTATCTGCATTTTCATTTGAATCCATTCTCGGTCTGAAATTCATGAAAGACTGCATTATTTTATTTCTATCCGGGGCTATCGTCCCTATACCATTCTTCCCGAAGCCAATCCAGGCTATTCTATTGGCTCTTCCTTTTCAGGGTATGTATCATACGCCGGTTAACATACTTTTGGGGAGACTATCTGTAGAAGATTCACTGCTTATGCTGTGCATCCAGATGGGCTGGATTGCATTTTTTATTATTATAGGCAGATTGTTTTACCGTAAGATATTAAAAAAGTTAACAATCAGCGGGGGGTAAGCTGTATGAAAACTCTCATTTATTATTTTAAAATCTACAGGCGGCTTGCTGCACAACATATAAAATCCCAGATGGCCTTCAGGACCGATTTTTTCTTTGCACTGTTCGGCCTGCTTTTTTCAAGCCTGCTTGGATTTCTATCACTTGCCGTAATTTTCCAGACAATATCCCGGATTGGAGGCTGGAATTACCATGAGCTTCTGTTTCTTTACGGCTTTCTATTGTTAGCCTGTCAGCCGCAGTGGATCTTTTTCGATAACCTGTGGCACTTGAGTGGTGCCCTTCAAACCGGTGATTTTATAAACTGCTATTTCAAGCCGGTAAACACGCTTTTTTATTTTATATCCGAAACAATAAGCCTGAAAGTCATCGGGCGGCTTGGGTTGGCTGTATTCTTATTGATTTATGCAGGGAATAAACTGAATATCAACTGGACTTTGCTTAAAGGTTTTTGCTTTTTCCTGATGTTTGCAGGTTCAGCACTCATATACCTTAGTGTTCGTATAATGGCCAGTTCAACTGCATTCTGGATTATAAGTAATATTTCCTTAATGAATTTTCTTAACCGCCTGGAAGATTTTTCCAGATATCCTGTTTCAATATTCAGTAAACCTTTACAGTTTTTTTTCTCCTGCATTATTCCTTTCGCTTTTATAGCCTATGTTCCGGTCAAAACTTTTTTGAAAACAGGAGCAGTCACACTTTCCTGGTTCATTACCCCTGCTTTAGGCTGCGGGCTTTTTGCCCTTGCATGCCTTGTCTGGAGTCTTGGGGTTAGACAATATACAGGAACAGGAACTTAAGGAAAGAGTATGTCAGGAATAAAAACCTGTAAACAGGCTGTAAACTTTTTAAACAAAATTAGTTTTATGCCTTTATCAAGAAATTCCATAAGTAATGAAATAAATGCACTGCACACAACATATAGGAGGAACTGGTGGGCCTACCATGACTGGGAAATAATTATGCTGTTCTTAATATAGCATAATAATTATAAAATAAGGAGGCCGGTAATGAAATTGAAAATTGAGTGTAAATAGAATATTGTAAGAATAGTACTTGAAAAAAATATAGTTATAGAAAAGGGAGGTACGTATGAATACCATAATACAGGATATCCTGGCATCTGATAGAACGCATAAAGAAAAGGTTGCTATGCTTGTTTTAAAAATTAAAAATAATGATAATCTTCTTGCTTTATTGTTTGAACTTTTAAAGACAGGAACAGACGTTGAAAAGGGGACATGTGCAGAAGTAATGAAGTTCGTTTCAAAAGAGAATCCGGGAATAATGATACCGTATATCGATGTTTTGATTGAATATATCAATTATAAAGCCCCGCGGGTAAAATGGGGAGCACCGGAATCAATTGGAAATCTGGCAAAACAGTATCCGCAGAAGGTGGAGAATGCAATACCGTATCTTTTGAAAAATCTTGATGATAAAAGTACCGTTGTCCGGTGGTGTGCAGCTTTTGCTTTAACCGAAATAACAAAATACAACCTTGGAAAGCAGGAAGAATTAACAGGAACATTTTCTGGATTAATGGAAAAAGAAAAAAATAATGGAGTAAAAAATTTATATATAAAAGCACTAAAAACAATAGATAAGCAAAGGAAATAATAAATTCATCTACCCGGGTATTAATCCGGGTAGATTCTTTAATTTTTATAATGCACCTTTATAATTATTAATTCTTTGCTTCAAAATGTCCCCAGGGTACAGTGCTTTTGTAGGTGATGAAGTATTTCCCGTCTATTTTGGCAGGAAGGGTGGATGCATCAACCCACTGGTTGGTATAATCGACCCCATTTATTTCCAGAAGATCCAATCCCCAGGAATTGAGAAAACTGCCCGGGGATGTTGCTTCCCAGCAAAATTCGCCAATTCCATCACAGGCAAAATCCGCCGCTATTGTTGTATCCGGTTCACAGGGGAGCGGGTCTTGCGGTTCAACAGTCGGCTCTGTTATAAGAGGTGTAGGCATAACTGTCGGCCCTGTGGTATAGCACATTGGAGTGATGACCGGTGTCGGGGTCGGCTCATCCGTTATTTCAGGAGTAGGTGTGGGGGTAGGTTCATCCGTGATTCCGGGTGTCGGGGTATAGCACATTGGAGTGGGCATATCTGTCGGGGCATCGGTTGGTTCTTCTGTAGGTACAATTGTCGGTTCTTCTGTCGGGACAGGGGTCGGGGGCCACCACCATGAATATGCTGTTTGTCCTGATGCCAGGATAGCACTGAATGTAATAATCATGGTTCCAATCGCAATTTTTCTTTTTACTGCTCTTGCCCATTTACCTTTTGTAAGTAAAACGAACAAGGAGATAAATGCATAAGCGATTGCCAGACCTATGATAATAAAGATAGAAAGGTACTCTTTTTTAAACATAAAGCCTCCTTTATCCTAATTTTGTTTGCTTTCAGTATATATTCATTAAAATTTAACGTCGACCACACGGGTACAAATGGACGCTTTTTATAATTATCTTTGTTCCTTTACTCCCTTGATTTATCTCCCGGTTTTTGCTACTATAAGCATATAAAAGTAAAATCAAAATTATGGAGATATCTATGTTAAAAAATATTTTTCATAGTATAGTTATTATAATAATCTTTTGCTTTCTATGCCTTTGGGGCTGTGAGAAAGAACCGTATGCTATCAAATTTGAAAAAGAGACCATAGACATTGGGACTGTGGAGGGGGGAATAAATGTTGATGTTGTTTTCAGATTTAGAAACACGGGAAAAGAAACGATAGAAATCAAGGTAGTACGTCCTACCTGTGGTTGCACAGCCCCGGGTGACTGGGATCAAACGGTAAAATCCGGGAAAACAGGGGAAATTCCCGTGACCTACAATACAGAGGTTTTAGAAGGCGAAGTTTCCAGGGTTATCTTTATTGATACAAATATACCGGGCCGTGAGAGTATACCTTTGGTTATTAAAGGGGAAATACATAATCCGATCATAATACCGGCAAAGACTTATTTCCTGGGGAAAATATTGAATGAGAATGAAACGTTACACGGAAGCTATATGATTAAATACTATCTGGATACTCCATTTAAGGTTTCTGAAATTGTTCTGCCGGATGAAAATACTACTGCCAGGGTGGTAACGGTTGAACCGCTTAAGGAATACAGACTTGATTTTACCGTACATCCCCCTTTAGTAAAATATGAATTTATTACAAAAAAAATTGTCTTCAAAGTCGGTGGCAAAGTGAATAATGAATATGAGCTTTTCTATTCCTATCTTGTCCCCACACCGGTAGAGGTAAATCCGCAGAATATAGAGCTCGATATGGAAAAGATTAAGATAGAAAGAATAGAATGGCGAATCAATATTAAGAGTAATATTGAAGAACCTATTGAAATTCTTGATCTGAACTTTGATGGTTCAGGAGTCAAGTATTCAGTTACTGCACTCCGGGAAAAAATGTTTCTGCAGATTCCCCTGGTTTTCCCCATGGGGTTTAGTTTCCCGGAAGATAAAAAAATCTTTCATCTCACCTTTAAAGTAAAAAATGATCCGCTCGATCTGTTGTACACAATTACCATACAGGAAAAGAAAACATAACTGCCCATAAGTCGGAATAAGTCGGTATCTTTCCTGTAAATGGATAAACCTTGAAGAAATAGATAGAAAACTCCTATAAATATTAAGGGGAATGGCCGATTTACTTTGCCCTGATACTGGTGTATGATAGAGAAAAGCGGAAGTATGCTGAAAGCTGTTTCCCGGTCTGGTGATAAACCTTGTTATGCGAGATGATTGACTGGTAATCGTGCTTCATGCATGTTTCTAAAAAAAACTCAAATCTTTAAATGAAGGAGGAGTACGTGTTAAAAAAACAAAAAGTACTATGCAAAGGATTTCTGCTGGTCCTTGTATTCCTGTGTTGTTCCATAATGGCAACGTACGGCCAGGAACTCGGGGATGCGAATAATGATGGCAGTATCTCAATTATTGATGCACTGCTGGTAGCGCAGGAATATGTGGGTTTAGGCCCTTCTCCCTTCTATCCTGATGCAGCAGATGTTGATTGCAATGGGAGTATTGATATTCTTGATGCTCTACTGATCGCCCAGTATTATGTAGGGTTGATAAACGAATTTCCGTGTGGTTCAACAGCAACACCAGGCACTTCAACAGCAACACCGATTACTTCTACTACAACACCGACACCGATTACTTCTACGGCAACGCCCCCTCCCACCGAACAACGGGTAGATAATCCATGGGCAGGTTCGACATGGTATCATGATCCTATCTGGGGCCAGAAAGCCAGGGATGGCGGCGGTGCATCCATCGCAAACAATAACACCTGTGTCTGGATGGACCGTATTGGTGCAATCACCGATGGAATCGGACTCCGGGGACACCTGGATGAGTGTCTTTCCCAGGGTGCCAACCTCATCATGATCGCAGTTTACAATGCGCCGAACCGTGACTGTTCCGCTTCTGCTTCCAATGGTGAGCTTCTGATTGCCGAGGATGGTTTCAACAGGTACTGCAATGAGTACATTGATCCTATCGTGGCTATTATGGGTGATTCGGCATACCGTGGGTTAAGGATCGTATGTATTCTTGAACAGGATTCGCTGGCCAACCTCATTACCAACCTTGACATTGCAAAGTGTTCAGAGGCAAACGGGGCAGGCGGATATGTTGATTGTATACGGTATGCAACAAACCAGTTGCGGACCCTTCCCAACACCTACATCTACGGCAGTCTCGAACACTCCGGGTGGCTCGGGTGGAGCGACAATTTCGGGCCTTTTGCAGACCTGTGCCGCAATGTGTGGCAGAATACCAACGACGGTTTTAACAGCGTTGCCGGTTTTGTCACCAACCCTTGTAACTACACACCCACAGAAGAGCCATACCTGACCAATCCGGATCTCCAGGTCGGGGGCCAGGCAGTGAAGTCTGCTACCTTCTATGAATGGAACCCGTATTTTGATGAACTTAAGTTTGGGCGGGCAATGATTAATGAACTGAAAAACAGGGGTTTCCCAAGCAGACTTAATTTCTGTGTCGACACATCACGTAATGGATGGGGCGGCTCGGGCAGGCCAACCCGGGTAAGCAGTTCCAGCGACCTGAACACCTATGTGAATGAATCACGTGTGGACAGGCGTCTGCACCGTGGGAACTGGTGTAACCAGCGCGGAGGTATTGGTTACCGTCCACAGGCAAATCCAACATCCGGTGTTTCGGCATACATTTGGGTCAAACCACCCGGGGAATCGGACGGTATCAGTCAGGAAGGTACCGTGGATCCGAATGACCCGGCCAAAAAATTTGACCAGATGTGCGGTCCAAACGGTACCAACCCATGGGGTAACTGCGGTACAGGTGCTATGGATGGCGCTCCTCATGCAGGACGCTGGTTCCAGGCGCAGTTTGATGTTCTCCTGCAGAATGCATACCCATCGCTGTAATAAACAGCAACAGGGTTAACAAAGCTGTGTTTTTCTACTACAGAGCTTAATAACCAGAATTTGAAAAATAAACCGGGTGGTTCTTCCATAGGAATGAATCACCCGGTTTTTTTATGAATACAGCCTGGTTTACCAATAAAGAAAGGAAAAAAAAGCCGCACTTTCGTGCGGCCTGGTCTTTCGTATCAGTCTCTCCTTTAATCCGATTTTTTCTTCTTTTCAAGAAGGAATTCGACCCGTCTGTTTTTCCACCGGTTCTGCAGGTCCCCGTGGGGAACAACCGGCTGCGAACCGCCGATCCCTACCGTACTTATTCTCCATTCCTCAATACCAAGTTCAACAAGTCCCTGTTTAATCGCCTCTGCACGCATTTTAGAAAGCGGAAGAAGTTCCTTTTCCTGTTCTATCTTTGCTTTTTCCGGGTCTGCCCAGTCCAGACTTACCGCGTGTCCTTCTATAATAATATGATAGGTACCGTATTTCTTGAAAATTTCTGCAAGCCTGTTCAGGGTTTTCATATTGCGAATTTTCTTTTCTTCTTCCACGGTTTTGTAGTCTGCTGTATTGGGTTTAAAGGTAATACTCGGTATTTTAATCTTATACTTATCCCCGACTTTCACCACCAGGATATCAACAGGTATTTTCTCCGTTTTTACAATTTTGTTTCCAAGATCATCCTGTGCATTGAACTCCAGGATATAATCATCTGCCGATTGTACCAATTCACCGGAATCCGAAATCCCGTCCCATATAATCTGTTCTGCCGGGTTTCCTTTACCCTGGAAGCTGGTAAAATGATTTTTCATGGGGTCGAGAATTTCCATCTTCCATTCCTGAACAGTACTTAAATCCTTTATACTTGTTGTAATATAAAGTTCATCATCAATCCCGTCATTATCCGGTGAAAATGGGATTGGTTTTATTGTTATTACTGTTTCCGGCGGGGATACATCGAGTCTGAATGGCTGGGTAACAGCCTGGGGCTGATTTCCTTTATAATAATCAACAGTAAGGGCAGCATAATAAAAACCTTCCGATGCAAGCTTCCCGTTATCCAACCCGTTCCATGTAAACGAGGTTTTAATGTCTTTTTCCCCGGTAAAAGGAATCGCTGCTTCTGTTTCCGTATTGATGATTTCCAGATTCCATGATTTAATCCCGTCGGTTAATCCCACATATATTTTAAAGGATATAGTATCCTTAAATTTGTCCCCATTTGGAGAAAAGCCACCGGAATCAACAGTAAGAAATACCTGTGTCATACGGGTATCAATGGTAATATCCTTGATTGTCTTTTTTACATTATTTCCAGCTTTGTCACTGCTCTGGATAGTATAGGTGTATTTCCCGTCTTTTAATTTATTTCCATTCTCATCCTTTCCGTTCCACTCAAGGTAAGATGCTTTGCCTTTCCAGTAATAACTTCTCACAACCTCATTTGCTTCATTACGGATAATCCCTTCCCACATATCTTCTGCACTTGTATCCTGTTTTACCACAAAGGTATCGAGTCTGTTATCCCCATCCGGTGAAAAGAGTGTATAGTCGGTTGAAAGGGTAAGAGAAGGAAATACCGTATCAATTTCAAACAGGTTTGTTTTTGCTATGGGATTATTTCCGTTTTTATAAAGGATATTCAGTTCAGCCATATATTCTGCATCAGGAACCGGTTTCCCATTATCATCTTTTCCATCCCATTTGAAGTTGGATGGCGCTTTATTTTTTGCAGTGACCTGTTTTATGGCTTTACCTCCTTCATCCAGAATAGAAAGGGTATAGGTATCGACATCCGAAGTTACTTTCAGGTGCGGGATAATGGTAATTGAATCGTTTACCCCATCGGCATTCGGTGAAAAATGGGTCAAATCCGTGGAGACAAATACGGGTGTTTCTGCTGTATCGAGTTCAAACTTGACTTCATTTGACTTTCCGTAGTTTCCTGCTTTGTCTGTGGAATAGATCATATAAACGAATGAATCATCTTTTAACAGTATCCCGTCATCCCCGCGGCCGTCCCATTCGACACTCAAATCCGCACGGCCTCTCCAGGTAAACTTTTTTACCACATTCCTCTTGCTGTCCCGGATTTCTCCTGTCCAGGAAATCTCTTCACTGGTCTCATTTGAAAAGGTAATCCGGTCCTTATTACCGTCATTATTGGGCGAAAAAATCTGTTCATCTGCCTGTACGGTTGCCCTGGGTGAGGTAATATCAATAACAAATTCAGGGGAGGTTGCAGTAGGATTGTTGCCGTTTACGTATTTGAGTTCAAGGAATCCCATATAAGGTGTTTCTGCAAGTGTCATGCCCTGCATATCCTTTCCATCAAAGTCTATGTAATCCGGTATTTCTGCCGACCCCTTGAATGTTCTCATATCATTCCCATCTGCATTCATCACCTTGAGGGACCAACTTTCAAGTCCGGTCCTTACCGGTATATCGAGGTTAAAGCGGAGTTTATCCTGGATCCCGTCTCCATCCGGAGAGAATTCAGATATTCCGATTGTTATGTTGATAGGTGTAGCCTGTGTGTTGATGATGATATTTTCCACCTTCACTGCATGAGTATTCCCTGCGCGATCCGTGGAAGAAAGTATATACTGATATACACCATCCGGTACCAGGATGCCTTCATTATTGGTGCCGTTCCATTCAATATTTTCCGGGGCCTTGTTTTCCCAGGCAAATGAAGCAACTTCCTCCCCTTCGAAGTTATTCACCACTCCTTTCCAGGTATCTTCAGATGAGCCGGTCTGTTCAAGCGGGAGTGTATCTTTGTTGCCATCATTATTGGGGGAGAAGATGACATAAAGCGCGGTTACTTCTGCTTTCGGGGGTGTTACGTCGATAGTGACGGTTCCTGCCGGGCTTTTTGCCGTATTTCCATTATCATCCCACGATTCAAGGGTATAATTATATTTTCCGTCCGGTACTATTGTCCCCTGATCCGATTTTCCATCCCAGCGTATGGTTTCCGGGATCAGTATTCCCTTTTTCAGATAAGTAAGCCTGTCAAGAACACCGGAAAAGGTTACATTTTCCTGCCGTTCTTCCTTGTTTTCTATTGTTTTTATCACATTTGAGTTCTCATCCGTAATGACAAAGCGGTATCCTTTTACATAACGGCTGTCTTCTATTTTTATTGGAAGAACAATATCATCCTGAACACCGTCATGATTGGGAGATACATAAAACTCTTTTTCCGTTTCCATGGTAATCTCCGGGGGGGTTGCATCCACAACCCCAAGAGGGATATTGAATCCTGCACCGATTCCCCATATATTGTTTTGAAGCGGGACAGCCACGATATTGGCTTTTATCTCACTTCTGTCCCATCCCCGCTCGGAAATATCAAGGAACTTGATCTTTTCACTGGTAGGCAGCTTAAACTTGATTGCACCGCCGAACGTATAAAACGGTCTATCAGAATCTTCGGCCCTGGATTCAAGGTAATCAAACATCACCCTTCCTCCCAGGAAAATGGTATCGAAAAGGGCTATCTCACACCCAATTGACGATTTAAGGTTAAATCGCTGTTCGGGATTGATTGGAATAATTCCCGGGAGACTTATATCAGGGGAAAACGCCACGGAAAAACCCAGTATATCGATGATTTTGAAATGAGCGCCAATAGATGGGGTAAATGCGGCGGGAAAGAGTCTGGTATCTTCGGGTGGTGCATACCCCCATCCAAGACCACGGAACGCGATGCCCCATCTGAAATCTTTCAAAAAAGCGAGATCACCGGCAAGGTGGAGTATTCCGAGATCAAGACCGATACCCCCGCCCCCGAAATCATCCTGTAATCCGAACTGTGTTCCCAATCCTGCTCCAATAAGGAAATGAGGGTACAGGTCTTTTGCAAAAGAGACATATGCTGCCCCCATAGTTCCCAGTTGCGCACTTGAAAACGGGGAGGTAATAAAATGTGCACTCCCGCTTAAAACACCTGCCCGGGTCGGGATTGTTATCCCAAGGTTGGCTGCATGTCCGAATCCTTCTTCGTCGCCAAAACTTGGAAGTCCTAAATAACTTATGTCCAGGGTCATCCTCTGTTTTAATCCGGATACAGCAGGATTCAGGATATCCCCGGCCGGGGATTCAAAGGATGTTGTGATAAGCCCGAGTCCAAGTAAATAGGGGGAATACAGTTCCTCAACACTTTGAGAGAAAGAAAGCTGGGTAAAACACATTAACACAAGTAGTATAAAAAAATACAAACGCCATTTTTTCATAATTCAACTCCATATTTCCAAAAGATACACCATTATAATAAAAAAACAAAAAAACTAAAGCAGTGTTACACTGTTTCCCGGATTATACTGTAAAAGGAGCATATGGGAAAGTATTTTTTTGTTAAATTCAGACTTCGTGCAACGGCAAAAAGAAGCTAACAAAATAGCATTTCAAGATTTTTAAAATAATAAAAATGTTTTAGATGCAGATTAACTCTGATTTCTTAATTTATATAAAAAAATCTGCGAAATCCTGTAAATCTGCGTTAAAAAAAAGTAATTATATAAATGCTTCTAAGCTTCGTAAATCATATGTTGTAATTGTAAATGTTAGGTCTTGTTTCAATTGCGCGAGGTCTGAAATTACATAATCGGTGATTATTAATGGAATACTTTATTCATGTCAAATATCCCCTGAAAATAATGAAAATAGATATAATGATTTTTATTTGAAAAAAGCAATTTACTCCCTTATAATCAGTATATATCACGAGACAAGGAGTGACCAATGAAGAAACTTGTAATATATACCCTTATCATCACCTGTTTTATGAGCTGTACGACATTCTATTCGGCAGTTGACAGGGGAGGAGATAATATTATAGAAGACACTGTTTTAGTTTTAGAAAAGGCACTGGAGCCCCTGCAGGTTAATTTTTCACTGACAAATAAATCAGACACCAACATCGAAATTCTCTGGGAAAAATGCAATTATACAGATTTTTCCGGTAAAGCATATAAGGTGTTTTGTTCGGGGACTAAATTTAAAGAAGACGGAACCATTAATATACCGGCCACAATAATTGCCCCCGGGAAAACATACTCGGATTTTATTGCCCCGGTAGATGCCCTTAAAAACAGGGAACAATTGCATAATTATAAAACGGAAATGTATGCAACACATCCTCAAACAATGAACCAGATTTATATTGTAGGTAAAGATATTGATTATACAAAAAAGAAAGAGCTGGAAGGTTTTATTGGCAGGGAATATACCATACATCTTGTTATTCTTGCCGGTTTGGAGGAAGTAACCTATAATGCAAAAGGGAAAATTACAGAGGTTATTGACCTGTCAAAAGAATAACCATCACTTCCAATCCGGCCAGGAGTAAGAATATGGCGAAATGTAAAATTACTGTTTTAGAATGTTCGTTTAATCAACGATATGTCGATTTAGTGGTGGAATCCGAGAGAAAGAAAACCCTGGGACCCTGCGAAGTTTTTAAAGTGGGGCAGGAATTTATTGTCGATCCGGTTTCAGGTATGCCCCCGGGTTTCTGTCCATGGGCATGGGATGATATCTACAAGGTACTTATCGCCTATTTTGCTGATGGCAGTTTCGGCATGTGGGTACAGGGAGGAAGTCCTCTTGTAGCATGCTGCTCAGATGGCACACGCCCGGTGTATTTTAAGATAGAGAAAATTACTGAATAATAGGAAATAACCGGATTTATTGTTTAAACCAGTGTATTATTCTTTGATAAATCCTTTTACTTTGTAATCTGGAAATAGTGAGTATTGTGGAATTTCCCGGGGAAAACATATCTTCCTGCTTTTTTATATGGTTTTCCGAAAGATTAATAGAAAGATCAAATTTGTATTTATTTAATTCTACCGGTAACATGTTATCCATTGGAATATGGACAAAAATAAGATCGGGATTATAAAGCATGTAACAGGAATGAATGCTTTTTCCCGGTGTGTCACTTCCCGTATCATTAAAAAAACAATTCAACCCATAAAGAATGGATGTTTCATATGGAGACAAACCAATGGCATAATATCCTTTTTTCCGAAAAAGACGTATTAATCGCATCAATAAGGATATACCCCTGCTTTTCATGGAATCAAAAAATCCTATTACGGGAACAGGTATCTCTTCCGGCCCAGGGTCCATACAGGGTGATGAGAATCCGGTCAGGCAGCAAACTCTGATATGGTAATCCGGTGAAAGGACCGGCTGATTCCCTGCATCGAAAGGCCTGTCCAGGTAGACAATATGCTTTTTTGTTTTCTGGAGACCGGCCACTAAAGAATAAGGAGATATTCCCGTTTTTTCCCTGTTATTAATAATGACAACCGTATCTACCTTTGATAGTATGTTACGATCCTTATGCATCCGTATTTTCAGTTGTTCTGAAAATGTCTTCGTGTCATTGCATTCAAGGTTGATTATTCTTTTTAACTGGAACGGTATATGATTCTTATTAATACTATGCCGGTTATGATCTCCCAGGGATATATAGTAAGCCTGCTTTGTCCAGTCAATGGTATTTGAAAAATACTGGTATCCCGCTGCCCTGTTTTTTGAACGTTTCCAGAGTTCATACCTGACATCGGCAAATCCCCGGTGAGGATTCTCCAGCAGCATCTGAAAGACTAAAGCGGTGATCTTCGGCGCTGCATAACTGTTGGAAGGACCAAATGACCGGTACCTTTCCCCATCAAAAAGGGATTCTGTCCCGGAAGTTGTAATTTCGATTCCGTCCGGGGCAAATAGATGAAAGGAATATTCCGGGCCCACGGACAGGTCTTTCCTGTCACATTTAACCCCGATCACAAATGAAAAGGATGCCGGATATGTGTAATGATTTTCATTGCTGAATGCAGACACAATTATAATGTTATGCGCATAAGCCCTGAGCATAACATCCTTAATCCCCGGCTCATCGTGGAAATGAGTGGATCCGTTACTTAAATTAATTATACGTATCTTTTTCCTTATACAGTACAATATGGCCCGGCAAAGCTGCTGTCTTGATCCTTTACCCCGTGCATTTAATATTTTAATATCAATAAGAGGGGCTTCCGGTGCATACTTTTTTATAATACCGGCACAGATTGTTCCATGAGTCATCCGTATAAGATGAGAGACCGGTTGTTGTTTTTTAAGGTATTCTTCATGAACTCCGTTATCTATTACTGCAATGGAAAGGGGTGAAGTGTCAGCCATGAATTACTGAATACCGGTCCCCAATTCCCGTTTTATTAAGGTGGCACTCATAAATGAGACCTGTGATACTGTTTATAGTGAGAAAGCGGTCATCAATAATCATGTTCTCTGTTATGGTAATACCGAATTCCCTTTCCACATCAAAGAATAAGTAAAGCAAATCCCTGGCCTGGAGATTTATATCGGCACCAAACAGGGGAGTATCGAACAACTCTCCCCGGTGTGCCAGCGTGTTTCCCGGAAATCTTTTACTGAATAAATTTAATAATCGTTCCCGGATAGTGGTATACGTATTCATTGCTTCTCTCCTTTGTTTAAACAGACATTACTTCCGCATATTCAGCCAGTTTATCAATACACAGATTACAAAGTCCGCTTCTATCAGCCTGGTTGAATATATTGAACAACGGCAGGTCCCACTTTCGGAAGGAATTTATTTGTTTGTCTATGAAAGCACTGTCAGGATAGAAAAAGACCGGTTTATACTGGCTTTCAGATTGAATCCAATCCATTTTTGCATTTGAAACAACAAATGCGTGAATATCTGCTGAAAGCCTGTATCTCATGGAAGGCAACAGATTATCGAAATAGTCCTTTTTATAATCTTCGTATAACAATGACAATATGCTTACATCCGGTTCCACGGCCTGGCACATTTCGTAGGCGAGTATTCCGAATTTATTGGTGATGCGGTCATTGAACGGCATAACCCCCCCTGGTATGCCCAGCAGGATAATGTCCGGTTTTTCCTGCTCTTCTATGGTTTTTATGAATAAATTAAAAAGCAAAATCTTTTTTGCTTCTTCCATTCCTGCCTGGAATAAAAATGCGGGTAATGAAATCCCGCCCACCAGCCCCGAGTATGGCCTGGTACCGATAAATGCCACTTTATACCCCTGTTTTGTAAGTTCTTCCAGAAGAGAAAGTTCTATTTCAAATTTGGAGGTACTGTGAGACATGCCGAAAACAGCGACAAGCGGGGTATTGATCCTTAATAATTTTTCATGGTTCAAGTCTATTCCGGGATAGAATTCAAAGGGTGGAAAACTTCCCCTATAGGTAAAAGATACCCCCTTTTGCCGGCATTTGCCTGTCAGCTCATGTAAAAGATCCTCCTCAATGGGAATTCCGCATACAATATCTTTTTCAGCCTCCATTGCCATGATCATCCCTGGCAGGATTATTTTCCTGAAATCCAGATTCTGTTCATAGTCCGTGAAAAATACAGTATCTGACTCTGAAAGTACTGTATTAAAATCCGCAGTCACCGGGATACCCATTTCCTGCCCGCTGTCTGCCACGCTTCCATCCTTCCCATTGAATTTCCAGCCAGGCAGGGATGCCAGACTGGAAATCTGGTAATCCTTTATAAGCGATTGGTGTCTTACCAGTGGTGCAGCCTGCCTGTTGAAGGGATAAACAGCCATTTTAACGGGTTTTATCCTTTTATCTATTTGCGAAATCATAACCTAACTCCTTTAATGTGCAATAATCCTTGAAACGTTCCTCTGCGGAAAAACGGGAACGTATACAGAAGCCTGCTTTCATTTGAGCAGACAACTGTGTTAAATCATCTGCATTCGCAGCACATTGATCACAGAAACGGAAAGCCCAGCAGTTTTTGCAGCTCTCTTCTGTAAGCTTACCGATATTAAGAAGCTGCCTGATTTTATCTGTATTAAAACCTGAATCAATGGAACCGATAACCATGACCCCGGATTCCTCACTCACTCTTTCACAGGGAAAAAAGCGGCCATTGGTGTCGATGAAAAATCTCTGCACACCGGGAATACAGGGTCCCGAGTGATGCACCTTTTCTGTAATACAGGAGGTGATTTTTCTGTTCCTGTAAAGATCTGTTCCAAGCTTATTCATATATTCATTGATGATCTTCGAGGTGTATCTATCCGCCAACCGGTTAAGCCGGGATAGATAAATTTTAAAAAGTTCATACCTTGTTTCCACCATGTATTCATCCGAGGGTGTATGGGTTGTTTTACTGTACCTGTTATTAATGATTGTAGGAAACAGGTCAAGATCTTTTACCAGGTCATAACTAATAAAAAAATCATTCACACAGGAAAAATTCGCCTGCGGATCAAGTACCAGACTCAATTTGATTTTATCAGTGTATGCCGGATAGATTTCCTGTATAAGGCGGAGGTTTGACATGACTTTTTCAAAGGAACCCCTGTTCCCATGAGCGTATTTTCTGTGCCTGTCATGCATAAACTGGGGGCCGTCGAGGCTTACCATAATATAAACATCATGTTCCGCCATATATGCTATCTTTTCCCTGTCCAGGAGGGTGCCATTTGTGGTGATATTAAATACTATGTTTTTCCCTTCCCCCCTTTTTTCTGTATAGTGAATGCATTCCTTGATCAAGTCAAACTCGAGGAGTGGTTCGCCGCCGTAAAAACCCACACTGACAATCTCCTTATCCCTGGAATGCTCGAGGAGGAAATCAATACCCCGCCTGGCAATGTCAACCGGCATTCTCCGGTTGTTATGCTCCCGGTTAAAATAACCCCCGGAGTAAGCACAGTAATCACAGCGCAGGTTGCACTGTTGTGTGACCTGGAGAGTAACCATGGAGAGGTTATGCTTTAATAAATCTTCCAGGATCTCGTGGGAAGGATGTTCGATTATGTCCGCTCTTTTTACAGAGAGAAATCCCTTTTCCTTTAGTTTTTTTATTTTTTCTTTTATTTCATTTTTCCCATTGGAATTGCCATTTAAAAAGGCATAAACCTCAGGTTCCAGCTTAAGGATCGCATTTTTATTAACATCATAAAGATAATATCCGCCTGGTGTGCGAAACAGGTGAATAAATGGTTTTATTTTATCCATAGTTTATCCCTTCCTTATCTTAAAAGCGGCAGGGATTCTTTAAATCCCTGCCTGCATACATCATCTTCCAATCAGTTGTGGAAGCCTGGTGCACAATTCCTGCTGCGTTTGAACAATTTCCTATAATGTGCTGGGAGAGTAATCTACATTATCCCGGTGCAAGTCTGATGCCCACACGGTATTGGTTATACCAAAGTGCCCCTGGTACCCGGAAAAGGGTGGACAATTGCAGGTGCATGAAGGATCGCAATCACAGCAGCAAAAATAGGCTTGAATTGTTTCCCTGGTTGAAGTAAACTTTTTACCTAATTTTTTCATTATAAACCTCTTTACGTTAATAGAAATCAAATTTTCTGATTTTCCCTGCACGGAATCAGAATTCATATTCTTTAATTTGCCTTTTGATACAGGTTTTATCCTAGTATGAATTTACATTGGTAACTGCATATACCCTGTACCGGGGATCTGTATTGGACATTCCACTGGATATGCTGTACTGTGCATAGTAAATTGGACAGTTGCAGGTACATGAGCCGCAATAACAGTAACATGATGCATAGGCTTCAATTGTTTCCCTGGTTGAAGCAAACTTTTTACTCAATTTTTTCATTATAAACCTCCTTCCATTAGCTGCCCTGGGCATACGCCGGGCTATAAGTTCCACTTAATTGGATACTGTACGCTATTCCAAACTGCACATAGTAAATAGTGCCAGGTGGACAATTGCAGGCACAATCACAGGAGCATGCATAAGCTTGAATTGTTTCCCTGCTTGAAATAAACTTTTTACCCAATTTTTTCATTATAAACCTCCTTGAATTTTCTTATGAAAAGAGAACTCGCGATTATCCTCCTCTCAAATTGATATTATATTATCCCTGTCATAAGGCAGCTTGCCTTATGACTTATCCCGGGATTTTGAGGGCGGGATAAGTTCCATATACATTCACCATATTTCTGTAATAGAGATTCCTTGCCAGCAATTCTTCGTGGTTGCCTGTATCTTCCACTTTTCCTTTTCCCAGTACAATAATTTTATCCATTTTCTTTAGCACAAGGGGTTTATGGGTGATCACGATCATGGTTTTTGTTTTCAGGTTTTCATCCAGCAGATCATGAATTGAAATCTCTGTATCCGCATCACAATGGGAAGTTGCCTCATCGAAAATGATGATTTCTCCTTCCCTGGCTAAGGCACGGGCCAGGGCAACCCTTTGTCTCTGCCCGCCGGATAACAGGGTACCGTTTTTCCCTACTCTGGTACTGTATTTATGGGGCAGGTTCTCGATAAACGCATACGCCTGACTCCGTTTTGCTGCTTCAGAAAGCTTTATTGATTGCCCCTTTCCCATGGGCTGGATATTTTCCAGAATCGTTGTATCAAAAAGATAGAGATCCTGGCTCACTACTGCAAAAAGATTACGGTATTCTTTTAGTTTATACTCCCGGATATCAGTTCCATCCAGTAATATTTTTCCTTTATCCGGATAATGAAAGCGGAGCAGGAGGTTAATCAGTGTGGTTTTCCCGGCTCCATTTTCTCCGACCAGGGCTATCTTCTTTCCATTGGGAATGGTAAAAGAAATATCCTTCAGGCTAAACTGGTTTTCTCCATAGGAAAAACAGACATGGTCAAATGAAAAAACACCCTGCTGATTATGACGGGCAACAGGTTTAATCGATTGGGAATGGTATCTTTTTTCCCCATCTGTGGAAAGGAAGGATTTAAGCCTTTCCATAGAAGGTGTAATCCCGGAGGCCAGGTAGGCCATATTCAAGATTCCCGCTACAGGCATGGTAAGGTAGATGCTGTAGGAGAGGAATGCCATAAGGCTTCCAAGAGTGAGTTGACCTCCTATGATAAACCAGCCCCCGATAATATAAAGGCAGTTGGTTATTAATATAACCACGATAGATTCAATAGTTTGATTCAATTTATCATAAAAGGCCATGGTAATCTGTATCTTGATGATTTCTCTCTGCCTGGCAATAAATTGCCCGAATGACCCCTGCTCCATACAGGTAAGCTTTATTTCTTTTATTCCATCCACTATATCCCCATACCAGCGTGAAAAGTCACTCTGCAACTGGATATACCGGCGAAAGAGTTTTTCTCTTTTTACGATTAAAGTTTTAATCAGGAAATAGCGGAGAGGGATCAATCCAATTGTCACCAGGGTAAGTCTGTAATCCAGGATAATAAGACCAGTCAAAGCCCCTATCATCTGGAGTACCTGGGTTACCAGGTAAAATGTATTTTTATCAAAAAGGATGGATATATTTGCGATATCTGCCCGGGTATTATTAAGCACCTGGGTTGAATTTGTTCTTGAAAAAAAATTGAGTTTAAGATTCAATATATGCTTAAAAGAATCTTTCAGCAGCCTGAAACTAATCATGGCGTGCGTATAGGAATAGAATTTGATTTCCAGAAATTCGATCAACTTCTGTACTGTAAATAATGCCAGGAACATGAATACTATTGTAACAACTACGGGGAAATTCCCCTGTATAAGCCCATCATCAATAATATATTTATTGAGCAGGGGGAGTAAGGTGGTTATAACCGAGGCTCCCAGGGTACAGAGAAAGATGGCGATTATTCTTTTTTTATATGTTTTTAGATAGGGAAAGATCCATTTGAAAATTTTAATTACTTTTTCCAATGCATTCAACATAATAACGAACACGTTAACCAAATAGAAATGATAATGCAAGAAAACTTTTGGTGGGTATAAACACCCTCATTTTGGAGGGTATGAAATTCTGCTTTTCGGCAAGGCGAAGAGGGGGTTAAGAAAGGCGGATGTTAACCGGCAGCAGAATTTTTTATGCAACTGATGGGTGTTCTGTGGCAAGAACTGGAAACCGGGAAAATAGACCGGTCCGCCTGGTTTTCATTACTTTCCCTTATAAAAGTCTTGACAGGAATTATCGCTTTTTTTATCATTATTTATTTAATTATAATTAAATGATTCAGGAAGGAGCGTTGTTATGAAAAGTATAGCGAATATAGTATATCCTGTTCTTTTACATCTTAATAAATTAAAAAATCTTGGTATAAGAAAAGATGATAGTATAAGAAAGAAAAAGTTAATTGCATTATCCAATATTTTTACACTGGTTATTTGTTCTTATATGCTCAGTATGGGCATTAGTGTTTTTTTAGCAAAAGAACATTTTTTAGCAACATTTGATTTCACGATGTTAATACTTTATATAATTAATTTTATAATCTTTATGAAATTCCGGAAATTAGAAATATATTCTGATATTATTATCATATTAGTAGGAATAATGTTTATATACTTAACAATTACCGGTGGAAAGAATGGAACCGGCCCAATATGGTCAATACCATTTCCCTTGTTTGCGTTATATCTGAAAGGACCCAGGAAAGGGACTATTTATTCGGTTACGTTTATGGGATTAATGTTGTTGATTTTTAATGCAACCTCTGTTTCCTGGATTTATGATTATAAAAATAAATTTGAAAATTATGATATTATTAGCTCGAGAATAATTCTCACGCAACTCGCTTTATATATTATTTCTTTCTTTTTTTCAAAAAACAGGGATGATTTATTTAATGAAATAGAAGCAGCAATAAACGAAAAAACAAATTTTTTTATAAATTTGACTCATGAAACCAAAACCCCCCTGATTTTAATTAGAAATTATTTAGAAAGATATATTGAAAAACAGGGCATTAATAATGAATTATTGATAATTAAACAGAATATTCAGAAACTTGA
>JAFGQK010000269.1 GCA_016935735.1 Spirochaetales bacterium
ATAGAGAACCGAATCCTCCGCCAATGAAAACCAAAAAATAAGTCATTACTCTATACTCCTTCAAAATTGACAGGAGTCATCAGCACTTCGACGGTTACAGGCGAACTCCATCGCCATTAACAGTTTATATTAATTCCTTTTGATTATCTATACAAAAAATGCAGAATGGCAGGGCACTGTTACTACGCTTGTTTTATCACTCTCATTCATTGATCTGGAACCCGGCTATCAACACACCTTCCTCTGTTTTCAGAGATAATGTTGCAGGCCCTGTGATCATGCACATGCCTTCCTTAATATTCTGAATGTCTTCATTAACATGCAGTTCTACCGTGCCTTCAATGACATAAAAGACGACAGATGACTGCATTTCACATGTCGGCATACTCTCTCCGGCGTGCAATTTGATAATTCTTGCTTTGAATCGTTTTGATTTGAAAAATACATTTTTATCCCTTTCCTTATAAGGATATGCCTTGATTTTTTTAAGGTCAAACACTTCCATTACTTGTTTCTCCTTTCGGTTTTTCTGATTTTATCATTAATTTATTTATAATAATTGCCATGATTGTTACAAAAACTATAGTCAATAACAGCCTCATAAGTATAAATTTTACACCTAAAAATTGTAGTTCAACCAGTTCCTGCGGTATTTTTATACAGGCCCAGGCAGAAAGAAAAATAACGATATTTGTTATACTCACACCTTTTTTATACAGACCGACGGCAAGGGGAAACGCGACATACAGGGGGCTGGTCGGCAAAGCACCCAGAATAAATAAAAACAAATGTTTTTACCCTGTTTTTTATTAATGAAACAAGTTGTATACAGACAAGAACAAAGAGCAGAAAAAACACTTTGCCTGCAATGTCAAAGTCCCTTTGATTTATCAAAAAGAACAGCCTTGATATAGGCATCTATCTCCGGATCAAGGACTTCGGACTGTCTATTAATGTAATCGATAAAAGTATTGATACCGATTGTCGGGGGGGCGGAGAGAATCGGTGCGAAATTGTCTTTTTCACATCTGTCGATGGTACGTATACTGATTTTTTCCTGGGCATATGTAACCACATTATTAGCACAGGTAAGCTGAAATCCGATAATTGAATGTTCGGGATTATACCAGACCGTAAGGTCATTGTTTCGGTCAATGAAAAACCTCCTGAAAACACCCTTTTCAGTCTGCGGAATATCTTTTAATTCTTTCAGCTTGTTTTCCATTTTCATCATCACTTTTTTTTCGTTTGGCCGCCCCTGCTATCCTTTTTTTCATACAGCTTCAGAAAAATGTTGGTTATCAAAGCGATTACACCGGAAATAATAAAAAACAAAAGATAGGTAAACTTCCAGTTTTCCACTCCCGTAATCATACTCCACTCTGACATACCGAACATTCCGGTTAAAAATGTCAGCGGCATAAAGATGGTGGTAATAAGGGTAAGCCGCCGCATTGTTTTGTTCATTGTATTGGAATCCAGGGACATATTGTAATTCATTCTGGAAATATAGATTTCCATGAGACTGGACGCCATTTCCCTGTGGACTTCAAGTTCTTCGTATAATTTTATTATGTGATCATAAATGTCACGAAAATAAAATTTTAGTTCTTGTGAAATATAAGGGGAGTCCCCGCGACAAATTTTAAAAATCATTTCCCGTTCATAAATAATGCTTTTCCTTAATTTCAGGATGTCCTGTTTGATATCAATAAGGGCAGAAATATCAAATTTGTCTTCCTGGTTTACTATACTGTTCTCAATAGTATCCAGTCTTTCACGAATGCTGTCAATGGCAAGGAATTTATCATCGACGATATAATCTATAATCGCCTTAAGCAGAAAATCGGGCCCTTCGCAGATAGTCTTTTGTTCCGTTGTCAGCAATTTGCCGAGATATTTCAGCAGCGCTTCATTAGAATGAATTTCCTGTGCCAGCATAATCATGATTTTTTTACCGACAAACAGATCGATCTCGTCCATATATAGTGTATTGTCTTGATACTGGAATTTATTTAAAAGCATGAATGAATTTGAAGAATAAAGATCTAATTTGGGTATCTGGTTATCGTCAAAACAATCTTCTATCGCAAGGGGATGCAGCCCAAGCTGTTCTTTTATTGCATCAAATATGCCTGGTTCCGGTTTAAAAAAGCAGAACCAGACGTACCCCTTTTTTGATCTGGTTTTATTTAATGCGGTCTTGATATCAGGGAGTGGAGAAAGTTTTGAAATGGGAGAAATAAAATAAAAAGTATTTTTTAATCCGGGTAATGGCATTATTTTTTATAATAAAAAACACAGTTCCAAATGTCAAGCTGCCGAACCCAAAAAATAAAAACGATATGATGTCAGTAAAATTAATTAGTCTTTTATTAGTATAACTTTATTTGCAAACCATACCCAGCGACAAAGAAATTTTCACACAAGCAACTGTATAATAGAAAAATTATTTGGGTTTCGGGCGTAGTCTGCGTAATGCTATTATAATACTGCCGTTCCCGGAAACAGGCAGTAGAATCACAGAAAAACTCGTTCGCCGGGAAGTGCTGACTATTTATATTGGCAGTTGACACAAACTAGTTAATTTTATAATTTTATTATCAGGCGATGAAGTTCGCATCAGTACGATTAAATTAGTATAAAACTGCCTTCTATGATAAAACCATAGAGACTGATAACTCCTGCTTAACCGAAGATACTACTATTGTTGTTTTATCCGTGGCATTGAATATCGGCCAGAACAAGACCGGCTCTATATCGAGAACTGACCGAATAGCAAAGTATAATCAGCTTATACGTATTGAAGAGGAGTTAGGAGAAATGGCAGAATTCAAAGGGAAGGATGTATTTTACAACATACTATTATAATCCTTACCGGAATGAATGGTAAATATTTAAATTCAGAACTTGTGCAGTGACAGAAAATGAGTGCTTGTTGCCGGTTATAAAATGAATTTTTTGAAAACTCATTTTTCTGTCGATTCCATTATCTTCTCATTAATCAGTTTCCTGTCCCTTTCCTTCATGCATGCTGCCAATACAAACCCGATAATAATAATTCCCGGAATATCCACCAGTAAACGGGTAACGGCAAATCGCGGGCCAAGCCCTGGGTACTCAAAAAGGAACATAGGAATTTTGGTAGTTGACCATGCGCCTATAAAAATAAAGACATTCCGTAAACTCGCCCCTTTTTTAAGAAAAACAGCGGATACAGGAAAGGCACCGTAAAGCGGCCCCGCGGCTACTGATCCGGCAATTATGGCCAGAATAATTCCCTTTATACCTGAGTTCTCTCCCATGAATTTGACCATTGTTTCTTTAGGGACCCATACGTCCAAAAGCCCCAGAAGTACAAATATTGGCGGTATGACTATAAGCATTTCCTGTAAACTATAAACCGTTGTTTCAAATGCCCGTCTGCCAAGCTCTGCATTCAAAATAAAAATGATTATTGAGGCAATTGCCGCAATTATAAAAAACAAATAATGCTTTATTATTTTTTTCATAAGGAACATACCCATCCTAAAACAAAAGCCACAATAAAAGAAAAACCTAAGGCAAAAATATTTCTTAATAATGAAGCCTTAAAACCAAAGTATTTTTTTTCCACAGGAAAAGTGGCAACTCCGACCATCATAAGCGATGAAACAAACGCACCGATCTGCATATAACCGGCGTCGTTTTTCAAAAGAAGCGCGGCAGTAGGGAACGCGATAAATCCCGGTATAAGTGTTACTGCACCGACAAGGCCGGCAAGGATAGTCCCAACCCAGCCTGAACTTTGTCCGATAAGTCCGGAGATGGTTTCAGGATCAAGAAAAGCCATTAAAATCCCCACTAAAACGATTATTCCAAGAAACTGCGGCAGAATATTTTCAAAGGCTTTCCAGGCTTTCTTTAATCCGGTTTTTGTTTTCTTACGGTCTTTTATGAAAGAAAAAAGCAAAAATATAACCGCCAGCGCATATGTGAAAATTATAAATATCATTTCAACATCTTCTTATCCTGTAACACTTACAGCTTTCCTGTCTTTACATTGCGGTTCGCCCAGCTTGCACTCCCTGAATAAAAAGCAGGTTTTTTTGCAGATCCAGACAAGCATCAGCATGACCGGAACTTCGATGAGTACCCCGACAACTGTGGCCAGGGAGGCACCGGATGATAGACCGAACAGCATGGCGGAAGTGGCAATGGCAACTTCAAAGTGGTTTGATGCACCGATCATGGATGCGGGCGCTGCATCTTCATATGATAACTTGAGAATCCGTGAAAATGCAAAATATCCTATGGCAAAAATAAAAATGGTCTGAATAAAAAGCGGGACAGCTATCCATAAAATTGTTAATGGATTGCTGATTATGATATCGCCCTTAAATGAAAAAAGTAAAACAAGGGTAACAAGCAGGGCGATAATACTCACAGGAGTAAGAAAATGAAGAAACTTTTCATTAAACCAGTTAATCCCTTTGAATTTAATAATCAGTTTCCGGGAGAAATATCCGGCTATAAGGGGCAAGGCGACATATATCCCGACAGAAAGTAAAATGGTCTGCCAGGGAATCGGCATTGCATTGACCCCCAGCAGAAAACCGCCTAACGGCCCGTAAAGAACAAGCATGGTAAGGGAGTTGACTGCCACCATTACAAGCGTCAAACCGTCATTTCCTTTGGCAAGATATCCCCACATAAGGACCATAGCGGTGCAGGGCGCTATTCCCAGGAGGATGGTCCCGGAAATATAGCTCCGCCACAATTCCACGGTTTCGCCGCTTTTTATTACTTCTGTTCCGGGCAGGAACCCTTTAAATACAAATCCCAGGAAAAAAGTTGCAATTAAATACATGGTAAAGGGTTTAATCAACCAGTTGATTCCCAATGTCAAAAGAACAGGTTTTGGTGTTTTCCCGGCTTTTATCACCTCGGAAAAATCAATCTTTACCATGATAGGGTACATCATAAAGAAAAGACAAATGGCAATCGGAATCGAAACATGGTAAACAGAAAAAGAATCCAGAGTAACGGCAACCTGCGGGGCTATCTTTCCGATCAGAACCCCTGCGCCGATACAAAGCAATACCCACAGGGTCAAATACTTCTCAAAATACCCGAGTTTTTTTTCTTTCTGTTCCATAAATACCTCCTGTTTTATTTAATCGCTTCTATAGTAGCGGACACAATATAATTTTCAATACCTTGCATCCATGTTTTAATAAACTCTTTACTCTGAGGATGAATATCTATTTTTATATCAATAAAACCCGCACAACGCAGCATTCCTTCTATTTCCTTAATCGTAATCGCTCCCGAAATACAACCGGAATATGCGGCTATGTTTTCTTTTAGTTCATCCGGGAGAGTTTTTTCGGCTACAATATCCGATATTGCCAGTTTTCCGCCTTTTTTAAGCACTCTGTAGGCTTCCTGAAAAACCCTTGGTTTATCCGGTGACAGATTGATTACACAATTTGAAATAATCACATCAATATGATTGTCAGCAACAGGAAGATTTTCGATTTCTCCCAGCCGGAATTCCACATTCGTATAATTATTTTTTTCCGCATTATTTCTTGCCTTGCTTATCATTTCCGGTGTCATGTCCACCCCGATCACCTGTCCGTTTGGGCCGACTCTTCCGGCAGCTAAAAAACAATCAAACCCTGCCCCGGAACCCAGATCAAGAATGGTTTGGCCTTCTTTTAATGAAGCCATTGCCAGCGGATTTCCGCACCCAAGTCCAAAATTGCTTTCTCCCGGTACGGAGCCGATTTCATTTTTAGAATAACCAAGTTGTAATGCCGTCTCATCATTACCTGCAGCCGAACAGCATGAACCCTGCGAACAGCAATTCGAGGAAGTAATAACCTTTGCATATTCTTCGCGTACATGCGTCCTTATATTATCATTCTTTATAATCCTGGTTTTGTCATTATGTTCCATAATAATACCTCTATAAAAAATTATTGTGCGGTAACAAACAGATAAATTGCCGCTACAATAATCAGAACACCGCAAATTCTTTTCAACCAGACAACGCCGCCGGACTTTTCGTTCCAGTTTAGAAATTTTCTGACAACCTCTGTAAAAGTTCCGGCAAGTACAATAACAAGACAATGACCGATTGCAAAGGCGAAAAGTAAAAGAATCGCATACAATAAATTTGTAGAAGCAATATTAAACATTATTCCAAGCATTGGTGCCATAAAGGCAAAGGCACAGGGGCCTAAGGCGATCCCGAATATAAGACCGATAAGAAATGATGATAACAGCCCCTTTTTTTTGATTGTCGGTTTCACTCCCTTTTCCAGAAAAGGAAGTTTAATGATGTCCATCATATAGATGCCGAAAATAATCAGGAATACGCCGACTATATAATTTCCAATCCCGCCGATGTCTCCCATAATTCTTCCCAAAAGACTTGTAATTATACCGATTATCCCGAGAGTAATAAGAATGCCAAGGGCGAACATGGTTGACAGAAGGGCGGCCCTTTTTTTTGTTATTGTTTCCCTGTCATTGATAAAAGCCACAATCAAAGGAATAGTTGCCATATGGCACGGGCTTAATATAATGCTTATTATCCCCCAGATAAAAGAACTTAAGAGAGCGATCCACCAGGACTGATACAGCATATTGGTTAAAGCGGTAAAAAATTCAAGCATGTTATTTTACTCCTCCTTTTTCTTTTAGCATCTTGACTAATTCTTCTTTTGGGTAAAATCCTTCATGCCGAAAAATTTCTTTTCCTGATCTATCCATAAAGACCTGGGTAGGAATTACCCTTGTATTGTATTTCTGGCCGTACGGTCTTCCTTCCGGTGTCCATACATCATAAAAGACAACCTTAACCTGGTCTCCGTATTCTTCTTCTATTTCCTTCATAACAGGCTGCATCATTTTACAGGGAATACAGTTTACGGAGCCGATTTCTACAAAAACAACTTTTATTCCTTCTGGAAGATTTTCAAAATCTATAGGGTCTTTAGAGGGAATAATGTTACCGGTACTTGTACTTGCTACCAGGGATGGATTTGCTTTGCTCACTGCTTCAATCAGTGTGTCTTTATTGACATTTCCGTTGAAAATACCAGCTATTGATCCAGGCGGAACCAGTAAAATAGTAGTTGCTTCGGTAATTTTTTCATTAAGTTGTACCTGAGCCAGAAAATCCCTGATGTCCGGGTTTTCGGGGTCTTCCTTAATGATTTTAACATCTGCTTTTACTTTTTTGTCTTTGGAAAAATCATTTGCAGCTTTTATGGCTTCCTGGTTGTATTGTGTTGAATTGTTCTGAAGCAGAACCACGGCTATTTCTCCTTCCTGCAAAACCCCTAAAAGCCTCTCTGCAAATTCGGACACAAAGCAGTTTTCAAGCTGCTCATGTGTAACCACTACCTGCCTGGGGAACCCCCCGGTAGGAACTCCTGACGGTGTGAAAACAAGAAGGAACGGCAGATTTTGTGTTTCTATATTGTATTGTTCAATTATATCCCTGCTGCCGTTATCCGACGCTAATGCATCAAACCGATATATTTTATGATTTGAGTTGTCTATAAAACTATTCACATTCTGTTCCAGGGAATTAAACGATTCATCCTTTGAATTATAAAACAATAAAAACAGATATTGGCCGGTCTTCTTTGCATATTCAACAGCCTGGCTTGCTGTATTAACTGATTCACTATTTATTAAGGTTTCTTTTACATTTGTATCATTGAAATTATCATTCAGAGTTGATTCTGTTCCGTTTTTATTTTTGCCGCATCCGGTTAAAAGCAGAAATAAAATACAACCCAGTAAACATATGCTTTTTCTTATCTTTTGCATTAAAAAATACCTCCTTATTTATTCTTCCAACAATAGATTGCCGTTTTTCTTACATATGGTAATATAGCCATAAAACCATAAATCTTCAAGAAAGTTACATATCATTATAAGAATATTACTAAAACAGCCATAGCAATAAAAAATAAAGCTGTTATAAGTTTTACCTTTCCCATATGTTTTTTAAACGTCTTTGTCAGTTTTTCAGAACTCAAACCTTTATAGGTCAGGGATTTATTCCATCCAGAAGACCTGCAAAAATAACAGGTATAATTGCCAGATTCTTTTTTTCAATACCGGAATCCCCCTTCCTGTCACTTTCTATATTTTCTTCCTCACCCTCTTCCTGCGAAATATAATGTAAAAGCTTATTTTCTATTTCTTTATCAATTTCCGATTCTCCCTGGAGTACAGTGGTTCCGATAAAAAGAGAGGGAAATGCCCTGGCTTCTGCCCCGATCTGTTCGATTTTTTGATTATATTCTTCAAAGTGCTGCGGATTAAGTATATCACATTCTTTGACATCAATATCAATCTGCAATTTCTTTTCCAGGGAAGGTATGGTTTCATTTAGAAAAGAAAGACAATGGCTGCACCCGGCAGAATAATAATAAAACAGTTCGACTTTTTTATCCTGCCCGCTGTCAGTAATCGGTTTTCCGGTTTTTTCCTCTTCCCGGTTTTGAGTAGCGGCAGATTTTATTGTACCCCGTGCATAATAGAAAACTCTCTCATACCCTTTCATGTCTGTTTGTATGATATATATCTTCTCTACTTCACCTTCATAATCAGTTGTATCAAAAATAAGGCTTACATTGCCTGAGTCTTGTGGATTAATACTTATATTTTCCGGTTGACTGAACATACAGTCGCAGGTCGGAATTATTTTTACAGTGATTGCTTTTTTACTGTTATTTGTTATGAGAATTTCTTTAATAAGGACTTCTCCCTGTCTGATAATGCCGTAATTCCATTCTTTATCCGGGAAATGAATAGCTTCATCTGCAAATATGGTTCCTGACAGACATAGCAATAACAATGAACATAGTAGTGTTTTAATACATATACTCATCAACCTTCCTCCATCTCCTGGATTTTATTCATGATTTCTCCTGCTGAATAATAATAATCCAATATGTGCTTTACTCCCCCTTTTTTATCAAAAATAAAGGTTGTGGGATTATTTTTCACCTTAAACCGGTCTGTTATATCCGGTTCCAGATGACTGTCTATATGAACAATATTTATCTTTTCTCTATAATGAAAATTAAGTGACTCTATTTCAGGAATCATGACATCCGGTTTACAGCAACCATTTTCCCCTGTACTGCATTCGTTATTGTGACAGGCGGAAATAAATAAAAGAATAATCATATACAAGCAGAATTTACATATTTTTTTTCATTTTTTTCGTCTACCTCTTTTTTTAAATTCTCATAGACGGCTGGCAACATCCATATCTTTATCCATGATGATTTCTTCAAGTAAAACCACCTCATTTTCGTCCAGGGGAATAGTTTTTAAAGCCATGTAATAGCTATTAATGTTATTTTCTATATGGTAATATAGCCAGATAGTAAGAAATTGTCAAGCAGTGTATTGACTTTTTTTCATGTTTTTGGCAATTTAGCCATAGAGGAATAAATTATGATAAAAGATGAGAAATTACGTAGTGAAGCACGGGCTAAAATATTAAAAGCCCTGGCGCATCCTTCCAGGATTTTTATAGTGGAGAAAATTAAAGACAAACCATTTTGCGTGTGCGAACTTGCAGAAATGATTGGCATTGACCAATCGACCACATCAAAGCATCTTTCTATTTTAAAGAATGCAGGCATCATTGAAGACAAAAAAGAAGGAACAACTGTATATTATTCCCTCAGGTGCAAGTGCATCCTGGACTTTATCGGCTGTATAGAAAATGTTATTCGCATGAACCTGGAAAGGGATTATCAATTTTTAGAGCGGACGTAGTAAAGATGGAAAAGAAAATAACACTGTTATTTCTCTGTACCGGCAATTCCTGCCGAAGCCAGATGGCAGAAGGCTGGACAAGAGCATTAAAAGGTGAAAAGATTGATGTGTATTCTGCCGGTATTGAACCCCATGGACTAAATCCATACGCTGTTAAAGTAATGAAGGAAGCCGGGATTGATATATCCGGGCATAAAAGTAAAAATGTACTCGATTTCTTTAATAAGAAAATGGAATTTGATTATGTGATTACCGTATGCGGACATGCAAACGAAACTTGTCCGGTATTTCCCGCAAAAACAAAGCACATTCATGTGGGATTCGATGATCCGCCAAAACTTGCCGAGAATGCAAAATCTGAAGAAGAAGCCTTGAACCATTACAGGAGGGTAAGGGATGAGATAAAGGTATTTGTGGAAACTTTACCGGAGGGATTATATAAACTTTAGAATGTTAAGTTAGCCAGGAGTAATATCTGCTAAAATAATATGCTATTTTGACTTAAAATCTTGTTATTTTAACAAGATTTTAAGCAAAATAGATAAATGTTGACTGCCAGGTTAATGAGACCAGTATAATAAAAAGAACCTGGATAGCTTGTTAATTGGGTTGTGGGCTTAAGCCTTCGTTATGGATTAAACTTAGGATTGTCAGGGATACTTTTCAATCGACGGACTGGAAAGGAAAGCCGATTTGTGCGTTTTCCCTGGCATTTGATTTACACAGGATGCAACCTAACACAGCGTTGGCTACGCCCACAACCCAAATCAAGAGAAGCAGGAAATAATTTATACCTGTAATTACATCAGATCCAGGAAGGAT
>JAFGQK010000270.1 GCA_016935735.1 Spirochaetales bacterium
AAAATCTGTGTAATCGTGATATTATCTTGCCCATGAATAGTAAGGATAACAAAGAAAAAGACCCACTAACTCATGCTATTATTGGGGAAACTATGGAAGTTCATAGTCCAATCTGGGAAATCGGTGTAATCTGTGTTTCATCTCCTTATTGTGGAAAATCGAAATTCCTGGACAATTAATTAGAGCTTGTTGATTAATCCTATAATTTTCGCCCCGGGGCGAAAATTACCATGGAGTCATTATAAAATCAGCCTTAATCAATAGCTTTTAGATGAAAATACAGCAAAAAAGGTATAAAATAGTATACAATTCCTTTAAAAAGTATATTAGATTGTGCCAGCATGCTGGCACAATGTTTGAATAGAAAATGTAATTTTGTCAACAAAAAAACAACTTCCCTTTTTAGGAATTACTCGGGAATTAACATAGATCGGGGAAAAAGATGAACATTATGGATATTCATCATGATATTTTTATGGAAATCCTGATAGGAATCCGGGGGATTTTAAAAAGGCAATTAAATGCTTGAATTTCTTTCTGTTTCATGATAAAATGAGTCAGGAAATTGCATAAGCATAGAGTGCATAGAACAATAAAAAAAAGTAAAGAAAGGGGAATTAAAATGAAACAAAAAAAAGGACGAATAATCATCTTTTTTTTGGTAATTCTTTTTATTTCAGCTACAACAAACCTTGGTGCACAGAACTTTGCCGAGGCATTACAAAAATCCATTTATTTCTATGATGCTGAAAAATGCGGCCCCGGGGTTACGGGTGGACGCCTTGAGTGGAGGGGTGATTGCCATACTGATGATCAGTTCTGGGGCGGGTTCCATGATGCAGGAGACCACGTCAAATTCGGACTTCCTCAATCATACGCAGCCTCGACCCTTGCATGGGGAGTTTATGAGTTCAAAGATGCATTTATCCAGATAGGCGAGTATGAACATATCATGGATATATTGCGCTGGTTTTCGGATTATTTCATACGGTGCTGGAACGGCTCCCGGTTTGTTTACCAGACCGGTGATGGATCAATAGACCATAACTACTGGGGCCCTCCCGAGCTTCAAAAAGACGAAAGGCCTGTGTATGGAACAGATACTCACCCGGGGAGTGACCAGGCTTCACAGGCAGCTGCCGCACTCGCTATTATGTACCTTATCCTGCAGGATGAAGATTCGACTTATGCCACCAAATGTCTTAATACTGCCAAAGCACTGTACAGCCATGCTGTAAGCCATAGGGGTCTTGGCTATGACGGCGGATTCTATAATTCAAGTTTTGATGAAGACCAGATGAGCTGGGGCGCTGTCTGGTTATACATCGCAACCGAAGACTGGGATTATATT
Source organism: Spirochaetales bacterium (assembly GCA_016935735.1). Lineage (GTDB taxonomy): Bacteria > Spirochaetota > Spirochaetia > SZUA-6 > JAFGRV01 > JAFGRV01. The sequence goes on from JAFGQK010000270.1 coordinate 1,352, forward strand.
GAAGATATTATCTCTACGAATTCTTCGGGTGAATATACCGGGTATTTGAGAAAGATTGTAATGAATCCTGAAGATGACTGGCAGAATATCTGGGTTCATTCCTGGGATACTGTATGGGGCGGGGTTTTTGCAAAGCTTGCCCCCATAACCGATGATTCCCAGCACTGGTGGTTTTTCCGGTGGAACCTTGAATACTGGGCCGCGATAGACCATGAAGATACCGGTGATACAAACTTTCTTGCCCGGTCTCCCGCAGGATATGCGTTTTTAAACGGCTGGGGTTCGGCACGTTATAATGCGGCAGCACAGCTCCAGTGTCTTGTTTACCGGAAATATACCGACAGGGAAGATTTTGCAGACTGGGCACGGGGCCAGATGGAATATCTCCTGGGTGATAATCCCCTTAGCATGTCTTATGAAGTCGGATACGGCGATAAATATGCCCAGCATCCTCATCACCGGGCAGCCCATGGTTCTACCACCAACAGCCCGGACAATCCGCCGCAGCACAAACATACCCTCTGGGGCGCTTTGGTCGGCGGTCCCGACCTTGATGATCAGCATAATGATGATATATGGGATTATATCTATAATGAAGTTGCAATCGATTATAATGCGGGGTTTGTCGGAGCACTCGCGGGCCATGTGTATTATTACGGCATGGATCAACAACCTGTTGCGAATTTTCCGCCCGCGGAGCCCCCTGTTGATGAATATCTTATGCGGGCAAAACTGGAACAGGAAAACAATTCACGCACCCAGATAACAGTGCAGGTGGATTGCCAGCCGGTACACCCGCCCCGGTATGAAGAAGGACTAAGTTGCCGGTATTTCTTTGACATTACCGAATTAATCGATGCGGGACAGAGTATCAGCGACATTACGGTGGAAAATTATTATGACGAATGCAAGACACTGGATGGAATACCCACATCGCTGAACGGGCCTTATTCCTGGGGATCCGGTAATCTCTATTACCTTGAAATCGACTGGTCAGATGTACCAATTTTCGGTGACCGCGAACTTCAGTTCGGTCTTGTCGCAGCCCAGGATTCAGGATATGAATACCACTGGGACCCGGCAAATGATCCGAGCCGGGAGGGACTCACCAAATCCATGGAACTGGTCGAAAATATCCCGATTTATCTTAACGGTGATCTTGTGTATGGGAGTGAACCCGGTGGTGGGGAAACACCGACACCCGAAACGACAGTGACCCCCACGCCGGTTTCCGGGACAGCGACCCCGACCCCGGTTCCCGGGACAGCAACCCCGACTCCCGATGGCTGTCCCTGCGATCTTGGTGATGTAAACTGTGACGGCAGTATTGATATTGTCGATGCCCTCCTGGCAGCCCAACACTATGTCGGGTTGGAGCCGGCTAATTATAATTCATGTGCGGCAGACACGAACTGCGACGGGGCAGAGGACATTATTGACGCCCTCCTTATTGCACAATATTACGTAGGGCTTGTGACAACCTTTTGTTAGTAATTATTCAGGGGTGGTAATCTTGTTTCCACATCCAAATGATTTATAGTAAAAGAAGGAGCAGCTTTCGGGCTGCTCTCTTTTTGTTTATTTAAGAAATGCAATTGCTATCCGTTATTTCCTGAATACCCACATCTGTCCCATTAACCTGAAAGAATAGAAAATAACCTTCTTCAGGCCGGCTTCTTTTTCAATACTCTCATGGAAATCCGCTTTAAACCTGTTTCCGACATGGGATATGATAATGCCCCCGGTTTTAAGTACCCGTCTTGCTTCTTTATAACAACGGATTAAATAAAGCCGGGAGCCGGGATATTGCAGCCAGAGATCATCAGAAGGTCCCTCGCTTAAAAGCCTCTTATAGATATCGGTTTTAAGGAGAAGGGGTGCCTCCAGTGAATGTTCTTCCATAAGCCGGCGTGAATAGATAAGATCGCTGGAATTCTGTTTCTTCGATGCAAGATAATCATAGATGTATTCTTCCTTTAAATAGCCGGGCTTGCATGCAAGCGCATGGGACAGACCAGCCGCCTCCACCTCTGCAAAACGGGAAAGGTATTCAATAAGGGTAAAATTATCACCAGGTCCAAGTTCAATGATTTTTCTGCTGCGTAAAAGATCAAAATCCCTGTGTTCACGAAGGATTTCCCGGATTATATGCTTAAAGGGTTTGAACGAACTCCCGGCTTCTTTAAGGATCCCGGTTAATAATTTTTCCAGTATCTTATTCTTCACTCTTATTCCTTATTAGCACTCCCGGAAGTGAATAGATATCCTCCATACTTTCGATAAGGATTCCGCCCATTCCGTGCATGACAGGCAGTTCCAGATCCACTTCCATCCTGTCCCCGATGCTGACAAGGTGCCTCAAAGGTATCTGTAATTCCACGGATGCCATTTCAAAGGGTTTTAAAGCAGGTTTGGAAGCAAGTGACCGGTCCAACCCGATGACTACCGGGAAAAATTCTTCAACACCAAGAACAACGAGGGTACGGATTGCAACATGAGTGGAAGTATTAGATACGGCAGCAATGTAATACATCGCCGAGAGGGCTTTCATGGTCATTATAAGCTTTTCATCCTTTGAAAGATAGTTTTCCGGTTTAAAGAGTTCTGTCCGCCATTCACTATTCTCTTCAAGGCTTATCCCGAGCCGGAGGAAAAGATTACCCAGGGATAATTTTTTTCCGCTATTCTTTTCTGCATACTCTTTCTGATGCGCATCAATCTCTCTAAGCATTTCCTCGAATGACCGCGACCTGACCTGTGCCAGCTTTTTCACAAGCAGGATTTTCTGGCCGTCATAGTATTCCCTGTTATCATAAAGGGTCTGGTCAATATCAAAAATGAGTCCCCGGATTATCCCGGGGAGTGCGATGATCTTCATATAGACAGTATCATACTAAAGTTGTTCATATGATGCAACTCCATTGATTTTCTTTTAAATAGTCGGTATATTGAGTCTATGAATCTTGAGTTCCACTATTATATCCTGTATATACTTTGTAAAGAAGCAGGCTTTTCTGAAACAGAGAGCCGGATTATCTCCTATTCCTCCCAGTATGTGGATAACAACCTTATCTCCCGGCAGATCAAGACAGAAAATACTGTTTACGAGACAATTCCGACACAAAATTATGGATGGTGGGATGATTATAATCTGAAGAATGTCTTTATTCCTTTTCATTTTTTCCCCGGGGATATGGATTACCCCGGGGCCCGTCGCAGGGATGGAAAAACAAATAAATTCAACTGTTCCCCGGGCTCGAGCAGGGTCAAGCAACTCCTCATCACGGCGCTTAAGACCTTGGATCCTTACCGTATCGGGATTGCCCTTCACACCTATGCCGATTCATGGGCACATCAGAATTTTTCCGGTATGGACGAGGACTGGAATACAACAGATCCCTCCTCCTTTATTCCCCATATCGGTCATGCCCAGATGATGAAAAAACCGGATGATTTCAGAGGTACCTGGGAGGATATGCGCCTTGTTGATAATAAAATCAGCAACAGCGAGAGGTTTTTAAAAGCAGCACGGATGATTTATAAATATTTAAGAACCCATAACAGGTTTGGATTTGACGATCATGATGTGGTAATCGAGAAAATAAAGTGGGTATCCGGTATTGATAATCATCTTCCCTCCTCAACCCAGGACAGGATATTCAGCTATATTATAGATGAAAATATTTTAAAATACGATAAATATGAATGGTACAGGGAAGCTGTGTATGATAATGACATCGACTATGATGATGCAGATGGATTGGTAGGGTATGATAAAATTCTCTGGCTTAAGGATGCACTTCTTTACAAAACACAACTTTCACAAAGACCTGTATTAAAAGCCAGGGATGGTTTTTTTGACACTCACTATTACAGATGGAATGAAGCAGCAAAAGCGCATCTGAACACGGCAAAAACGATTCTTAAAGATTTATATTCTTTAAGGAGATAATCTTCGGGATTTATCTTACGGAGATTTGTAATAAAACCTTATAAAATACCGGAGGCAGAAATGGTAAAAATAGCTCTTATTCTTGCAGAAGGATTTGAAGAAGTGGAAGCCGTTACCCCGGCGGATTTCCTGGACAGGGCTGGGGTAAAAGTCTTCTTGACAGGGGTTACGGGAAAAACAGTGAAAGGTGCACACGGCATTACTATTGCGGCAGATTGCACACTGGAGGAACTTCCCGGGGATATCGATGGGGTAATCATTCCCGGGGGGATGCCGGGTTCTGCTAATGTTGCTTCTTCTTCCCGGGCAATTGCCCTTATAAAAAAAATAAACCGGGAAGGAAAACTTGTTGCGGCAATCTGTGCAGCACCTGCTATCGTTCTTGAAAAAGCAGGTGTTCTTGAAGGGAAAAAGGCAACCTGTTTCCCGGGAATGGAAAACAGATTAACCAATTCGACCTTCAGTAACGAGCGGGTTGTTGTGGACGGCAATATCATAACAAGCAGGGCACCGGGAACGGCAGCGGAGTTTGCATTAACACTGGTGGAAATTCTTGCAGGAAAAGAAGCAGCGGAAAAAATTTATAAAGACACATTGCAGAATTACCGGGTCTGAATAACCTGTAACAGCAAAGGAATGTTCGACTTATATCTTTTATCACTTGCCCCTTTCCATCTATTTATTATACAATCGGTGTATGACACCATATCATGTTATCATTCTGGACAACAGGTTTACCTCATACCAGGAAGAAGAATGTATCCTGCGAAAGGCAGATGCAGAATTAAAAGTTGTATCCAGTATATCCGAAGATGAGTTGCCCCATGAAGTCTTTGATGCGGATGCAATAATAGTGAACCTCTGTCCCCTTGGCGCACATACAATAAAAAAGCTTCACCGATGTAAAATCATTTCACGCTATGGTGTCGGATATGATAATGTGGATGTGGAAGCAGCAACAAAAGCAGGGATATGGGTGGCAAATGTCCCGGATTACTGTAAAGAAGAGGTCTCGGATCATGTGTTGGCCCTTCTTATGGATTGTATAAGAAAAATTTCATTTGTTGATGCAAGAATCCGTCAGAAAAAGTGGAATATTCACCAGGGTGTTTCCATATCAAGAATAAGGGGAAAAACATTCGGGTTTATCGGTTACGGAAGGATTGCCCGCACCCTGCATGAGAAAATCAAGGGGTTTGGCCTTGACAAAATACTGGTGTATGATCCGTATATTGACCCGGAGATTATTTTGCGTAATGGGGCTTTTGCCGTGTCAATGGAACTACTCCTGGAAACTGCCGATTTTATCTCTCTCCATGTGCCTTTGACAGAAGAAACCAGGGGATTTATTGGTGCACATGAAATCAGTATGATAAAAAAGGAAGCGATTCTTATCAATACATCCCGGGGGGCAGTAATCGATGAGAATGCCCTGGTAAAGGCTCTTGCAGAAGGAAGTTTGTACAGCGCGGGCCTGGATGTTTTTGAACAGGAACCATTACCTGAAGAAAGCCCCCTTTTGTCCCTTGATAACGTGGTTCTTACCTCCCATATGGCATATTACAGCGAAGAAGCCCTTCGTGAATTAAAATCAAAAGCAGCGGAGAATGTTGCCGCTGTTCTGCAAGGGGGAAAACCTGTCTATCCTGTGAATTCTATCCGGCATTCCGTAAAACACATTTAAAACAATTCCTTTTGCAATAAAAATGGTTCTAATCTTTTATTCGCTAATTCCACATAATCTTTGTTATTATCATATCCGATATATTTCCTTTTTGATTTATATGCAGATAAACATGTTGTCCCACTACCACAAAAGGGATCCAATATGACATCCCCTTCAAAAGAATATAACTGTATTAATCGGTAGGGAAGTTCTTCCGGGAAAGGAGCGGGATGTCCAATACTTTTAGCTGAAACAGCAGGAAAAGTCCAGATACTCTTTGTCCATTCTAAGAATTGTTCTTTTTGAATTGTATTTTTTTTCTTTATCTTTCTCCTGTTAAATTGTTCTTTGGAAAATATCAAAATATATTCATGAATATCACGCAATACAGGATTTGATGCAGACAGCCAACTACCCCAGGCACAGGAAGGACTGGCACTGGAGGCTTTGTTCCAGATTATTTCGCCTCTCATTAAAAAACCGATTGAATGCATATCCTCAATTATATAACTGTGTAAAGGAATATATGGTTTCCTTCCTAAATTCGCTATATTTATACATACTCTTCCACCGGTGACAAGTTTTTTATAAGTTTCAAAAAATACACTTTTTAACAGATATCTATATTCAGTAAATGATAAATCTTCATCATAATCTTTCTTTACATTATATGGGGGCGATGTTATAACCAGATGAATACTGGAATCAGGGATTTCCTCCATTTTCTCACTCGATGTGCAATATATTTTATTTAATTCATCTGTAGATATCTTATTTTCTTTATATTGTATTTCTTTTTTATTGTGAAATTCTTCATACATTTTACTATCATAAAATTCTGTAGAATCATGGTTGATTCTTCCACTTATACCGAATGAACTTGTCTTTGTACCTATTCTATTATATTTATTATTTCCATTTCCCATATTTCAATCCTCCCCTAATAATCTTAAAAATTTTTCTGCTTTCTTTTCATATGCATTTTCTCTGTTAGCTACTTCTATAATCTTACCTAAGTCAATTGCATTCTTCATGCCTGAAAAAAAATGTAATTTTTGCGATAATAAAAGATATATACTTTCTTTTAGAGTATCAATATCAATAAATTTTATAAATCCATGTTTTGGTGTATACTTAATGTCTGAATCATCATGTAGAGGTGCCGGATTGAGAGACCAAAAACCTTGAATCACCCCAGCAGTTTTAAGGTGATCTACTTTCTGTACATAACTATCTGTAATTGGCGTATTGCCTAAGATTATAATAGGAATTGGGGTTGATAAGTTACTTGATACTCTAATATTTATACTTTTCCCTATTGCCTTTAACATAGAATCAGATCGTAATAAACCAGGAGTTCCCTTATGTTCTTTATAATTACCAATACAGATAATATCTGCTTCATTTTTTTTATATTCCCAGTTCCAAACAATAGACATTTTAACTTCAAAAATTGCTTTAATTTCAGTAACTTTTTGTATAATCTTATTCGATGTTGATATGACAACATCTGCGGGAGATTGTTTACTTAATGCAATTTCCTCACAAATAACTCCTTTTACAGCGAATAATCCTTTAGGTTTCATAATAGTATTAATAATATCGCACGTCCATTTTTCAGTAAAATCACCAATAAGAGCATTTCTACTTTGTAAAGTACTTTTTTTCCCTTTATAAGTTGACGGCCAGTAAGCATAATAGTTACCATCTTCTGATAAATAGAATAATTGTTCCGGGGATGCAAAATCGAGTGCTTTTTTAAAAAACAATCTTTCCGTATCCTTATTCTATAATGAATGCATAATTTATATAACATTGATTTACTTCAAATGTAAAGTAATAATTCAATAACAGGCTCATATAGCCGAGTAAAATCACAGGCATTTTCACAGAAATCAGTTTGTTATTACGAACCGGAGAAAACAAAGTATTTCCAATGTTTCGCTTTTTGACATAGTATAGCAAGAATGATTATAAAGTTATAAAAAAGTATACATTTTCTAAAAATATTTTATATAGGTGTACAAAATCCGTATCATCAACGGTTTAAATACATTCTGTAATCGAATTTAGTCTTTTCTTTATTTGCATTATTCGGGGAAAAAGTTTTCAGTTAAGTTAAAAATCATACTTCGCTATGATACAATTAAAATTGGGAGGTTCTAAAATATGACTGTTAAACCTGGAATAATCGGCTGCGGGATCGCAACCAATCAATTCCATTGGCCCGCTCTTGAGCAACTGGAAGACAAATTCCATATTACTGCTGTCTGCAATCATACCCTGGAAAAAGCACAGTTGTTTGCTGCACTGGCAGGGAAAGCGTATGGTACGGAAATAGCAAGATTCCCCTGTACCTGTCCACATACTCATCGTGGTTCTTAAAAAAAGAGCTGTCGGGGGAAAGTCCTTCTTCTATACTGTAAGACCCGACCCCGGGAACATAATCCGAAAAATGGGAAATTTCTGCCGTAATGGTATTGGCATCCTTGTCCTGGCTGATTTTTTCCATGACATCCCACCTGTTCATTTCCCTGTTGTAGTAGTAAATATGAACAAACTCCTCGGGGAAATCAGCAGGTTCTTCATAAGGAAGGGTAAGGAGTACGGGTTTGCTGAACTTAAGTTCATGGGGGCCGAAACGGTACGCATCCCCCAGCCGTTTGAAGCTTTTCCTGTTATAGAAAATCTCGACCCGCTGGACTTCTATGTCCATTTTTTTGTCCAGACTGCCTTCCGGGATGTCGAGTTTTCCTGCGGAACCGGGAAAAGCAACCTCTTTTCTCCCTGTATGATCTATGGCAAAACATGCCTTTTCAGACAGTTCCCGGGTAACAGCCCCGTATGGTTCTGCATGAACCGTGCCTGTATAAAAGACAAGGAGGATGGTAAGTATAAAAAGCTACATTAACAACCTAAATCAAGAGAAGCAGGAAATACTCCATGACCTGCAATAACACTACCTTCAAGAAGGTTTCGGCCAGCGCAAGTGTTACGGGGTGAAAATCCTGGAATAATACCAGGATTTTCACCCATAGTAACACAGAGAGTATTATGAAAGATTCTTATTATTACTGCCAATTTTCCTCTAAAAAAAATAAAAATTATAAAATTTATAGCTGACTTGAAATTACATATTAAAATTTATTTTGCCCACAATTTGAAATTGCTCTCACCGGATTTCTGCAACTTGACTTTTAAAATAGTATTTCATATTATAAAACATCAGGATAAATGATGAGAACTAAGCCAATGCAGAAAGAAACCGGTATGTTAAACAATCAGATAGATAAAGATTTTACAGCACAGGTGAAAGAACAAACAACAAAATTAATAGATAATATAAGATCCGTTATATTTGTAGACAGGAAGAAGCTTGAATATATTATTGCCTCACGTATTGCAGGCGGGCATGTAATGCTTGCAGATTCACACGGTGTGGGGAAAACATCACTGGCCAAAGCACTTGCAGGTTCCATTGAATGGGAAGAGACAGAACTAAAGCTTGATGATGTAAGAATCGAGCAGTTCAGCAGGATCCAGTGTACTGTCGACCTCCTGCCCCAGGATATCCTGGGATTTACACGGTTTGACAGCAAGGGTGAATATTTTGTTTTTAACAAGGGTCCGATATTTGCCCATTTTGTTCTCTGTGATGAAATCAATCTGTTAACCCCCAAAACCCAGGGGAGTTTTTTCCAGGCCATGGAAGAACAGATGGTTACTATCGAAGGAAATACCTACAGGCTCCCGGGTACCTTTTTTATTATTGCAACAATGAATTTAAAAGGGGCGCATCTCTTTCCCCTGCCTGCCCCACAGTTGGACCGCTTCATGCTCCAGGTGTCACTGGGTTTCCCCAAAGCGGAAGAGGAAGCCGACATTATTAAAATGCACGGCCGGAATGATGCATGGAAAGATTTTAAGCCCGTTATCCGCTCGGACCAGTTAACCACATGGCAGGGTCTTGTTGACAGGGTATTCATTCATGATGATATTATTGATTACATGGTGTCGTGTATAAATAGAACACGCGCTCACCAGGATATTTTGATGGGTGCCAGCCCGCGAACCGGGGTAAAGCTTTCAAGACTTGCAAGGGCGCTCTCGATGATCCGTGGAGAAGAATATGTCTCTATCGATACGGTAAAAGAGATATTTATTCCTGTTGTCGCCCACAGGCTGGTACTGTATGATCCGTCCAGCAATTCAGAAGGTGTCCAGAAATCGGAAGAAATACTGGATCATATACTCAAATCCGTTCCTGTCGATAAATAAAGCCCTATGAAGAATATTATCTTCAGGAAAATAAAGAACACCCGTTTTTTCAGATATGTAAGACATTACTATCCATTCTCCATTTTAGGAACCATTTTATTTTTCACATCGATTTTTATAATGGGGAAATCCTTTAATGAAAAAGATCCATACAGCTTTTTTTTATCCCTTGCCGGCCTTTTTATATTGCTTCTTTTTGTTGTGCTGGGCCGTCTTCAGGCTTTAGCCGGTAAATCAGCGGATATCCAATGGGATACTTCCATAAAACTCCATGCTTATGAAGAGGGGGTAGCAAGCCGTCTTTCTGTCCGGGGTATAAAGCCCTATTTTTTCTTTAGAATGCATTTCAAAATCACCGGCAGGCTGAAAGCAGGAAGAAATGCGGATATATTTGTCCGGCAGGAATTATCTGCATCAATAACAGAAACTACTTCCGGGGAGATATCCATTCCCGGTCATTATCCTTCATGCGGGACATTACGGCTTTCAGGGATTATCTCCATCGGTGATATCTTTGGTCTTACAAGGGCAAGGCTTCAGGAACCCTTTATGAAAACAATCACTGTACGGCCTTATAGACTGGAACCTGTAAGTATTAAGGATATAAAAGCCGAGGGGGGATTCGAAAACAAGAGTAAACACAAACAATCGGACGAAGAACGATACTACATGCGTGAATACCAGCCCGGGGATAGACTTAAAGACATCAACTGGAAAGCCAGTTCAAGAATGGCCAGGTTAATCACCCGGATCTCGCCGACTACCCAGGAAAAGATAAAAATACTCCACATCTATTTCAGGAATTACAGGCGCAGTGTAAAGGAAACACTCGATTCCATTGCTCATCTGAATTATCTTAAAGCATGGCTTTTACGTTTTTTAAGAACCATAAAAACAAAGCATCCGGAATACCAGTTCAGGGTTATTGCGGGATTTTCCATAGTTGAGGTGGAAACCCTGGAAAATATCGATGATCTTGAGGATAAGCTAAGCAGAATTTATTTTCAAAACACCTCTTTGGAAATTGAACGGAGCGGGGAAGAGGAAGTCTTTATTTTTACCACCCCTTATGATGATCAACTACCTTTACTCCTCTCTGCCCTTACCGCATCAACGATTAATATCTATAGAACAGCAGGGACACAACGCAACATGCAGACATTCACCAGAAAGATATTATTTTACCGTTTCTTAAAGAATCATTATCTTCCGGGTATCTGGGCTTTTCAAAGGGACAGGGGAAAGCAGGCCTTCCGTATGAATAGTTCCAGCGGGATTAACATCACAGAGCATACCCTGGACATTCAATTATTCAGCTTTTTATGAAAATAAGTTCATTAACCTTGATCATATGGTCTCTGCCGGTATAGAATATTCAATTATATGTGTATGCAAATCGGTAAAAGAAAAATAGGCAGACAATATCCGTGCTTTATTGTTGCAGAGATCGGGACTACCCATCTTGGCGATAAGAGTAAAGCATTTCAACTAATCGATGCTGCCCGGGATGCCGGGGCGAATTGTGTAAAATTCCAGTGTATCTATGCCGATGAAATTCTCCATCCCCTTACCGGGGCAATTGATCTTCCCGGCGGGAAGATCGACCTTTATGAACGGTTTAGAGCCCTGGAGAAACCGCCTGAATTCTATATGAGAATAAAAGAGTATACGGAAAAAAAGGGGTTGATTTTCCTCTGCACACCCTTTGGCCCTGCCAGTATTGCCCTGCTTAAGCAGATGGAGGTTGATGCAATAAAGATCGCTTCCCCGGAATTGAATCATCTTCCTCTTTTAAGAGAGGCAGCTGTATACGGGAAACCGGTTATTCTTTCCACGGGTGTTTCACTTCTATCGGATATAGAACTGGCACTCTCCATTGTAAAAGATCAGGCGGTTCTTTTACATTGCATTACCGCATATCCTGCACCGGAAAAGGAATATAATCTTTCCATACTTCCCCACCTGGAAGGGATTTTCGGCGTCCCCGTGGGTGTGTCCGATCATTCCCTGGATCATATCCTGGTCCCTGTTTTAAGCAGAATAAAAGGTGCATGTATTATAGAAAAGCATTTTACCCTTTCGCATTCGGGCAAGGGGCTTGATGATCCTATCGCGCTTGAACCACCTGATTTCAGGAGTATGGTGGAACGGATAAGAACAACAGAAGAAGCGAAATTGGAAAACGAATTGTCATGGCTTATGGAAAGATACGGTGAGGAGACAGTCAATGAAATTCTCGGGCATGGGATAAAAAGACTTGCCCCTTCGGAAAAGAATAATTACGGAACAACCAGGAGGTCGGTTCACACACTTCATGATATACAGGAGGGGGAAGTATTTTCCCCGGGAAATACGGGAATTTTCCGGAGTGAAAAGAATCTTAAGCCCGGGTTTGAACCGCGGCTTCTTCCCGTTATTATCGGGAAGAGGGCAAAGAGAAAAATCCCTGCAGGCCAGGGTATAACCTGGGACGATATTTTTTGATATATTTTACCGTGGAAAGAGTATGGAGCAGGAAATACTTCCTTTAGTCAATAATCTCGGGAAACAGGTGGGCAGTGCTTCGCGGAAAGAGTGCCACTCAAATCCCGCACTTCTTCATCCTGTAGTTCACCTTCACGTCATGCATCCGGAAGGAAAGCTTTTCCTCCAGCAGCGGGCATTTACAAAAGATCTGTACCCCGGGCTCTGGGATACAGCTGTCGGCGGACATATAAGTGATGGGGAGGAAATTCAGGAAGCCCTTTTCAGGGAGGGAAAGGAGGAACTGGGGATTGATGCCACCGGTGCACGGTTTATAATGAATTACATATGGAAAAATGTAAATGAATCTGAGTATGTGCATGTGTATATCCTCTGCTACCCAGGTACGGTAACATTGAACCCGGAAGAAATCAAAGATGGAAGGTTTTTTACACCGGAAGAAATCAGGGAAATGATTTTGAAGAAAATGACAACCCATAACTTTGCACATGAATTTCAACTACTGGAGGAAAACGGACATATTAATTTTACTTGACTTGTACAAAGATCGGTATAAAGATAATAGTATAGATGATTAAAAGTAAAATTCGACAATACTGGAATCAGTATTCCACCAGGGTAATTCATCTGGATCAGTTTGCTCTTGCAAAAATGGGTCTTGTCCAATCCAGGACAATACTCAAGATTGATAATTATATGATTATATGTGCCCCATATCAGATATCCATGAGAAAAGCCTTCCTCTTTTCTGTTCTTAACAGGGACGAGATCCCTTTCTTTTATAACTATATTAATAAACTCGCTTCCCTTAAATTGACATTTCAAAAGACCCTGAAAGGCATTCCGGTAAAATTCTTTGTATGGGTAATGATGAAAGGAATTTCCCCGATTAAAGGCAAAGAGAATATGTGTTTAATAGAAGTGGATTATAAAAGCTGCCCTGAATCTCTTATAAACATTATCGGGGAGTTTATAACGGTTCAGAAGGCTTTTGAAGATTATTATGAACAATTAAAGGATAAGCAAATATATATAAATCGGAATACAAGCAGGGCATTAAAATACAACAATTTTATTGAATGTTTTATCGGGAACCGGAAAATAGAGGCAAAGCTTCTTTCCCTCTCGGTAGCCTGTTTACACATTGAATTTCCCGGTACGGATCCGCTTTTAATAGAAGGATTTGAGTTTAAATCCAAACTTTATTTTCAATCTTACCGTTTTTATGTTAAAGGAAAAATAGAAAAAACGGAAAAAACAATGGAAGGTTTTTTAAAGGTAACATATGCTATTCAGTATATACCTGAACTTGTGGATATTATTCAAGATTATTTTTCCAATGAACAAACACAGACTACCTTATTTTAACAACAATTAGTGCTCAACATTCGTCGAGCACTAATTGTACTTTGAAAAGAGGTGGTGTTCAACTTATGTTTATATAATATAATAAGGGTGTAATGATGAAACGATTTATTTATTTTATTTTATGTTTTTTCATCCTGGTCCTTTTAATCCCGGGTCAGATTCTCTTTCCCGGGCCACAGAAGGAACAGGTCGCTGTACCCGGGAAAAGATCGGAAATCCTCCTGAATGGAGATTGGGAGGCTTATCATACAACAGGTTTATCCAGATTACCCCCGCAAAACAATGGGGAAAAAAGTCCGGTGCCCCATCTTTATTATTCGGATGCAAGGGGAGGAAGCCGGTATACATGGTACTCACGTTCAATAACTATCCCGCAGTCGTGGGAAAACCAGCGCATATTTATATACCTGACCGGTGCCCGCTACAATCCTTCTGTTTTTATCAATAATCAATTGTGCGGGAGCCAGCTCGATGGCTGGATACCTTTTGAGGTTGAAATTTCGGAATTCGTCGTTCCGGGGAACTCTTACACACTTTCTGTACGGTGCCAGGACTGGGGCGCTACCTTTGAAACGGGATATACCCTGCCGGAAGATGCAAGTTCGAGTTGGGATGATCTCCGGGGAATGCCAAAAGGAAAAATTCTCGCCCCGATTGGCGGATTATTTGCCTATTACGGGATATGGGATGATGTGTTCCTTCTCACAAAACCCCGGGCATATCTTTATGATGTTGCAATCGACAGTTCTGTCCGGAAAAATACACTCACGATAAAAGGATCCTGGTCATATAAAAAAACAAGCTTTTATGTGGAGGCAGAAGTTCTGGATAAAGACAAGGTTGTCCTGTCCCTTACGAGTGTAAAAACGGGATCCGATGGAAAATGGATCCTCTCATCCCCTTCCCCCGGGCTGCACTACTGGTCACCGGAAAATCCGTACCTCTATACCCTGAAGGTGTATCTGAAAGGAATAAAAGATAATAGTGTCATGGATACATTTCAGACCCGGTTCGGATTCAGGGAATTATGGGCAGAGGGGCCGGATTTTTATCTGAACGGGATAAAGCAACACCTCCTCGCATCCAGCGGGTGGCCGGTATCCTATTATCAGAAAGACGAAGATATCCGTTCATCGCTGGAAAAGATGAAACAAGGGAACAACAAAGCATTCCGCTTTCATACACAGCCGTGGCAGAGTAAATGGCTCGCTATCGCAGATGAGGTCGGAATATTGATTATTGAAGAGGGTGCCCTCTGGTGTGACTGGAATGGCGGTTATGCATATCAAAACAATCAATTCTGGAAAAATACGGAAGCACATCTGGAAGGGATGGTGAAAAGGGACAGGAACCATCCGAGCCTTGTTATGTGGAGTCTGGAGAACGAGATTCTTCATTGCGGTGCCTGTCAATTCTCACCCGATGTAGAGGAAAAGCTCATGCAGCTCGGACAGAAAGTGAAACAGCTCGACCCGGGACACCTCATTACCTATGAAGCAGATCTTGATCCCGGAGGGATAGCCGATGTAATCGGGCTGCACTATCCCCATGAAATGCCCGATTATACGGATTACCCGAATACTGCGGACTGGCTCGACCAACCGGTGGTAACCGGAACCGGGGGAGGTCTTATGGGCAGCCGGGAAAAAGAGTTTTCCTGGGACAGGAAAAAGCCCCTCTATATAGGAGAATACCTCTGGATACCATATCAGGATTTTTCTCCCGGCACCGTATTCTTCGGGGATGATGCATACATCAACCTGGAAGACTATAAATTAAAAGCAAAAGCCCTGTCCTGGGAATACCAGACCCTTGCCTACAGGCGTGCAGGGGTGTCGGGAATGTGTCCCTGGACATTTACAGATTCCGGTGGAATATTCAGCACGGATGATATCCTTTTTCAGACACAAAAAGAGGTATACGAACCGGTTGCTGCATTTCCACGCGATGTTGCTGTCCACTTCTTTGCCGGTAAAAAGGTGCTGCGGACCATTGACCTGTTTAACGACAGCGTTTTTCCCCATTCCCTTACTCTCCGGTGTACATTGCAGGACCAGGGAACCGTATATGAAAAAACCTTTCTCTTAAACCCGGGTGATTTCAAAGAAGTGCCTGTCCCGGTCACACTCCCGGATACGAAATCACTTAAGAAACTGCTTTTTTCAATCGATCTTTTTACCGGTTCGGAAAAGGTTCATTCATCTTCCCGGTATTTTAATATTTATAAAAAACAAAGCCTGAACATTCCTCCCGGGTACACACTTTTACTCTATAATCCGGGGAATGATTTCAGTAAAAAAGTTCCCGGAGTTCCTTTTGTAAAGCTTTCTGCATTAAGCGAACTTACGAAAAGAAACCCGGATTCGGATATTCTCATCATAGGCCCTTATACATTTAAAGAAAAATCCTCTGACTCATCCCTCCCGGTTATAGGCAGGGATGAGGAAGATCTCACTGCTCTTTATACATTTGCAAAAAACGGTGGCCGGGTTCTCATATTGGAACAGGAAACCCTTTTACGTTTTTCCGGGGGCATGACCCTTGTTCCCCATGCATCGACACTTACCTTTCCTGTGAACAGTGCACATCCCCTGTTTTCAGGATTATCCCGGGACGATTTCAGGTTCTGGCAGCCAGTCTCCGGTAATGATAAGAACTATGTCACAAGAATGGAGATGTCCAGGCCTGCCGGATACGGGGGAAAAGCCCTTGTTGTATCCGGGGGTATCCAGGGTATAGATCACTCCCCGGTTGTTGAATTGCCATTGGGAGAAGGACGGATTATTTTTTTACAGGCGCTTGCAGGAACGAAATACGACACGGAACCAATAGCACACATCATCCTCCAGAATGCCCTGGACTACCTTGCTTCTTCAAAACCCCGGAAAACAAAAACGGTTGTACTGAGCCAGGAGAATACCCGGCAGGGATTCACCGCTACACTTGAAAAAATCGGTGTCTCCTTTACCCATTATAATTCTCCGGTAACAACAGAAGATATAGAAGACGCACCCCTTGTCATTCTCCATGGCGGGGGCAGTGCGATTACCTCTTCTGCTTCTGCTTTACAGGAATACCTTTATTCCCCCGGGAAAAAGAATACCCTGTACTGGCATTTACCGGAAAAAGAATCATTTGAACAGTTAAAACATATCTTCGGGATACCTCACCTGTCCCTGGAAAAGATGAGTGGGCATCTTACTTTCAGGGATATGAACCAACCGCTATTTCAAGGTATTTGCCGGGAGGATCTTGTTTTTATTGATAAACAAACATGGTCCAGCAGTGGGAGAGGCATCGTTATTGATCCTGAAATCATTCAATCTGCTGTTTCCATAAAAACAGAACCGGAAAACTCCGTAACATATGAAATAGAGGAATGGACCTTAAGCGGTCAGCTTGTCTATGTTGCAAATAATAAAAAGGAAGTTGTTTTTGCAACAAACGGGGCCGCAATCGGGAATATCCATGTGGATAAACCCGGGATATACCCGGTTGCCCTTAATGCCCGGGGGGATCAGGCTGACGGCGGATGGCCACTGGCTCGAATCAGCGTGAATGGGAATCCGGAAGCATTTCTTCTTGTAAACGGGACGGATCCGGCTTTGTATTCGACAATGGTGGAACTTCCCGGGGGTGATGTTCTTATTGAGATAGCATTTATCAATGACCTTTACAGCCAGGGGCAGGACAGGAATCTCACTGCTGATTCCCTCCTCCTTGCAAAGGAGCCGGTTGATACAGGCACCATTCAATTTCTTACCCTTCCTGCCGGGGTGGCCGAATGCCGGATTAATAAATCATCCAGGGTGATTATTGATACAATCCGGTGGCATGAAAACGAAAAAAACCGGGTGAAAGGGATGCGGTATGCATCGGTTCTTATGGCAAATATGGGGGCATCCTTTTTAGAACCGGCGATAGAACCGGAATGGATATCTGCTGATTATTTTTCCAGAGATGGTGAGATTCCTTATTATACCCAATCCGAAGGCCTGTTTACCTTATATACCGTGGGTACGATTAAAGCAGAGTTTCTCTGTGCCCGTGAAGCTTCGTACAGTATTTTTATCCGGGCATATTCCACGGAAGTGAATGGCGGGTATTCCCGGATACGCGTAATAGTGGATGGTACAGTGATTGGTGAAATTGAAATCAGATCCCCTGCAACGGATGTCTTCCCTGCAGGTTCCTGTTTCCTGGGAAAAGGGACGCATACCATTTCCATTGCTTATATAAACGATCTGTACCAGGATGGGGGAGACAGGAATCTTTTCTTTCAGGGTACAGGATTCAAGTAGCGGGTAATTGTATTTTTTACAGTTAAAAAATACAAGCCGGGGAGTAAGATAAGTTGTATATTATTAATAGGGTAACTTTTAGTACAATGGATGGTTTTTACTGGTAGATAAGGGTATTTTATGAATAATGAAGATAAAATCAATTCCAATGAATCCGAGGGAGTTTTTAATGAATTTATCCATGACCAGCTCGAAGATTTAATCGAGGATATTGTCAATAACGGGAATCTGGACCGGTTTGGTGATAAAGCCAGTGATATTATTATAGAAATGGATGATATAAACCCACCCACATTGGTTTATGACGATGCTGCCGCAGGATACGGGAAAGGGCGGGGCCCGGGCCGGAAACCAGGAACTATCCGTTTTAACCTTTCTTTTAAGTACTTTATGCGATTAATTGCCGAAAAATTGAATCTTCCCAACCTGATAAAAGAAGGAAAGGGCAAAATCAAGCAAATTTCATATACATTCAAAACCTTTGGTTCTGTCGGTGTCATTCTTGATAAAAAAAGGACATTTAAGCGTGCCTTAAGAACAAGTATTGCCACAGGATCATATATCCCGGATAAAGAGAAATACACGGTTTTAATAAGAAGAAGGGATAAGCGGTATAAACTTCCAAAACGGGAAGAAAAGCCCAAGTACAAAGCAGTGATTTTTTTTATGGGAGATATTTCTTACTCAACATACGGGGAAAGACTGGAGCTCGAAAAGAGGCTTGTTAATTTTATCCAGTCCTGGATTGATTTTAATTATGGCGAAGGAAATGTCGAACACCGCTTTTTTGTCCATGATGTGGAAGCATACGAGGTAACACCGCAGGAATTCTACAATGTTAACAATGCAGGGGGAACAGAAGCCGCATGCGTGTTTGAATTGATAAATCAGATTGCCTTTAATGAATATGATACCCAGTCGACCAATTTTTATGCTTTTTATTTTGGGGATGGTGAGTTATTTGGTGATGATGCAAAAATAATAGGGGAAATTCTCGATTCGAAATTAAAAACCCTGTTTAACCGGATCGGCATTGTAGAGGTAAAACCCAGTTCATTAAGCCAGATAAAAAGGGAACTGGGTGAGCGTTATTCTTTTGATACGGTTGTACGCATCTGTGATATTCACGATAAGAACAATATAATAAGGGTGATAAAGGAATTATTCGGAGAACGGAATGAGGAATATCGCAACAGATCCTGAAATTTATACATTATATGAAAAGGTTCTGTCTTTTGCAAAGAATTTTGAACGTACCCTGCCGGAAATACGATTTCTTATCCTGGAGGGTATGGAATTTGTCTCTTTGCTGGAAAAACGTGTATATCCCATCTCTCCCCTGAATATCTGGGAAGGAAAGCGGATGGTTTCACGTAAATACCGTATCCAGGAAGGACAGGAATCCACCCTTTACTATGAAGTCGTGCAGACAGGGAATCCGTCCTATGCATACTTAAACTGCAATAATTCCCCAATGGTCCAGGCGAGTGTGATGGCGCATGTGTGCGGTCATTGTGAGTTTTCGGAATTGAATGTTCTAAAGGATTCGACTCCGGACAGGACCGAATATGTAATGTATCTTGTTAAAAAAGCGGATCTTGCCCGTAAACAGATGGGGGAACGGCAGTACCTTAATTACTGGAATGCATGCGAATCCGTTATCCCTTTAATCGCACCACTTTCACAATTCAACCTTGAAAACTCGGTTGATACGGAAACAACAATCACGAAAAAGATTGAACAGGATGATAAAGAAAAAGAAGAAAAGAAACTGGCAGTTCTCCCGGTTTCCTCTACCCTTTCCCGGCTTATCCATTCCACGATAAAAACAGATGTATTTGAAAAAGAGATATCCAAAAAGAAGCGGCAGGAAACATTAAGCAGGATAGGATATACATTAAAAGCACCCTGCCAGGATATTCTTGGATTCTTACGAAAATTTGCACCGGCAAGCAGGGCAGAGCGTACCATTCTTGATTACATGTATATTACCTATATGCCCCATGATTTTGTTTTAAGAACCCAGATCATGAATGAAGGCTGGGCTATGTACTGGGAAAAAAAGATTATGATGGAGCTTTTTAAGGAAAGGGCAGTAAAGGGTATTATTGATTATGCCCGGATATTTTCCGGGGTCTGTTATCCAAGACCGTACTTTATGAGAAACCCGTATCATCTCGGGTACAATCTCTGGTGCCATATCGAAGGCCTGTACAGGGACGGGAAAGTGAGTCTTGAATATCTTGAAGAAAAAGACCTGGAGAAGAAAAGGAACTGGAGAAGAAAAACAGATATCGATCCGGTGAAAGAAATGGGGCACCTGGTCATGACAATTACGGATTATGAATTTTTACGGCGTTTTCTCACACCAAAACTCATCCATAAATTCCATCTGAACAGGCTGGATAAACGGTATGCAGAATACCTTAACCTGAAAGATTCGGATATTGTGGATTCATCAGATGAATGGGTATGGTTGAATCCGGAACCTATACGGGAAGAGATGCTGAAATTCTACAGCCATTTCGGAAGACCGCGGGTTTATATTATTGATACGGATTTTCAGGACGGGGGACTGCTTCTTATGCACAGGGATGACAGGAGGGAACTAAGAAAGGACTGGATTAAACCCACCCTGCGCAACATAAATATCGTATGGAAAAATGCCGTATACCTGATCTCCAGGAATACACTTTTTGGCTATTCGGCAGAACGGTATAAAGAAACGATCATAACACCGATAAGCTTCGAAGAAATAACAGAAAGAATGTATAAGAATCAGAAACCATTCAGAACGGGGTAACAATGGAAAAGATAAATTACCGGAAAATACTGGATTACCGGAAAGAGGAAAGCCTCCGGTTTTCCGAATTTATTGAGCAGTTTATAAAAAATCCCGCCCCATATCTTTATACAAGTGCAACACTGATTCATGAAGCGATAAAACATTTCGGATACAACATTGTTGTCCGCAGCGGGGAGCCGGCGATACGTTTCAAGATTTTCGAAGATCCGTTTTCCGGCGGGATTAATGCCGTATATGGTCAGGAATTCTGTATTACCCAGCTTGTGGAAGTAATTGAATCAATCGGAAAGGAATCCGGTCCTAACCGGGGTATTGTTCTTGTTGGTCCCCCGGCCTCCGGGAAAACAAATATTGTCGATCTTATCAGTATGGCGATTGAAGAATATTCAAACCAGGAAGATGTGAAACTATACACATTCTATTACCAGTTCCAGGATAAACAGGGGCGGGTACTGGAAATCCGGTCTTCTTTTATGCACAATCCTATTCTCCTTTTCCCGGTGATTTTAAAAAGGGGGGGGGAAATTTGCAGGCCGCGGAAGGAATTATTTGATTATATCAACAAAAGCAGGGAAGGTGAGGAAAATGTCATTATTCCCACGTATTACCAGAATGCAAATCTCGATAAACTCAATCTTGATATTTTAAAAAATCTCCTGGAAAACCCGGGCAATGCAGGGAAATCCCTTTTTGATATTCTTGAAGAATATGTACGGGTGGAAAAGATAGCTTTTTCAGGTGCACAGGCAAAAGGGGTGGCCAATATTGATGATATGGGAGAGCTTTCAATCACGGTCAGGCCTGTTGAACTGGGTCCTGAATACAGGACACTGTTAAACGAACACCTCCCCGGGCATTCCCTTTATCACTATGAAGGCGGGATAGTGAATGCAAACCGGGGATTACTTCACATCCATGATGCCTTTGGCCTGAATGAAGGAACAGCTCCCAGGGACCAGGATTATAAACCGCTTCTTATGCTTCTTGGAAGCGGAAAAAGTTCCATTGAATCCACCCAGGCTTCTGCGGATACGACCGTTATCCTTACGACAAATACGGAAGAAATTAAAATACTGGATAAACAGATTACATCCTCCAAATTTCTCGACAGGATCGATAAGATTCCGGTTAATTACCTGCTTGATGCCAATTCAGAGATAGATATCCTTAAAAGGGATATCCGGAACATGAGAAAAAAGGTCGATATTGACCCGAATCTTTTAAAGGTTGCAGCTTATTATTCGGTGATGACACGGCTCCTCCCCCCGATGAAAAAGGAGTTTAAAGACGGGTGGAGTGATGAGAAAAAGTCTCTTTATCTTTCCATAAGCCCGGAACAGAAACTTTTTATTTTTGCTGCACAGTCAGAAGATCCTGTTTCCACCATTCAACGTCTTCCCTATTATCATCCTTTTTATAATGAAGCGATCAAGCTGGGGATAAACATTTATGATACTGATACCTACAAGCACCTTATTTGCAGGCGTGAAGACCCGATCCTTCTGGATAAAACAGGGCTTTTTAATGCCGAGCAGCTCAAACTCATCGATGATGGGTTTATGCGTGAATTATGGAATGAATATAATGTTGCAGAAGGAAAACACGGGATTTCCGTCCGCCAGCTTCAAAACATCATGAGAAACACGATAGCAAAATCCGACGGACTCCGTGTCAATGTGGGGATCTTTTTCAGCCAGTTAAAAAAAATGTTCAGGGAGGGTCCTGTGCTTCATCACTGGCTTACCATAGATCCCAAATACAAGGCAAAACGAAGCCCGATCCCGGCCAGAAGAATCGGGAAATGGATTCTTGCCGATGGCGAGGGCGATTACGGGGATTTTGTCGGATTGGCAAAAGTAGCGCGGTACCTTTATTTTTCAATTATTGGCAGGGAAGTAACAGTTGCAACAGTCGACAGGGACCCGGTAGAGATTGCCCAGGATTTAAGACGGTACATTCAGCATGCTTTGCTTGCAAATGCAATAGAAAACCGTGCTTTTTCGCATATTCTCGTTCCACGTTATACGTTTGTTGATCCCACGACCGGCACGAAAATAGATAAACCGGATATAAATTACCTTACATCGATCGAAAAAGTACTTGCATCCAATGGGAAAAGCAAGACATTCAGACATGAGATTGCCCAGCGTTTTCTGGATCTTTCTGCAAGCGGTGAACTGAAATTACAGGAAGGAAAAACTGTAATCAATTCGATCAATGACAATCTCCTTTCCTGCTTTGCACGGGAATATTCCAGTCTTCTTTCCCACAGAAAGAGTATTGACGGGATAAGTACGGAACATCTCAGGGATGCCTTTTTTCAGAAAAAGAATGCCCCGGAAAAATTCGGAAAATACAGCCCGGAAATACGGCACCTTGTGGATATTATACTCAGAAACATGGTGAACCGGTTCGGATACTCATATCCGATTGCTCTTGGGACAGTGGTCTATGCGTTAAGAAAGAATGTGGTGGATTTTTCCCATATTATCTGTTAAGAGGTGTAATTTCAGAGCTCGTGCGGTTAGGAAAATTTAGTGTATTGACCGATTCAAAAGATGCATTTTAGAAGCCAAACAGGGGTTAAGTTATTTTACAAAAGTACGGCTTTAATATGCGAATAATTAGTATCCCCGGGCTTTTGCAATAAACCAGGGATTTATAAGGCTTTCCTTATTATACACAAGGGGGTTGTCCGAATTATAGTGAATCACCTTTCCACCGGCGGCTTCCACAATTGCCTGTCCTGCTGCTGTATCCCATTCGCAGGTGGGAGCAAACCGCGGATACAGCTGGGCTCTGCCTTCTGCAACAAGACACATTTTTAGTGAACTTCCTGCAGAAATAAGTTCTATGTTCCTGTATTTTTTTTTGAGTGAATTCACATAGTTTTCCGTATCGCCTGAAAAATGGGATCTACTTGCAACAACATAAAGGGTTTCGCTTTCCTCCTGCCGGGATTTCATGGGTAATTTTTCTGCAAACACCGGGATGTTTTTTATAAACTCTTCCTTTGTCCCGGATGTTGCAAACCGTGAATATGCCTGTTCCACAAGGTATGCACCGCTGTCTTCTGATCCAAAGTACAGGTTGTCATGAACAGGAGAAAAGATAACACCGGCAACCGGTTTTATGTTCTTTGCCAGAGCGATATTGACAGTAAACTCCCCATTTCGTTTTACGAACTCCTTTGTGCCGTCAAGGGGGTCAATAATCCAGAAATACTCCCAATTTTTCCGCTCTTTATATGGAATATCCCTTCCTTCTTCACTTAAAAGGGGAAAGGAGTCTTTATCATTTGCAAGAAATTTTTTAATGATTTTATGGGATATCATGTCAGCCATGGTAAGGGGCGATTTATCTTCTTTATATTCAACGGAAAAATCAGTTTCATACACCTCGAGAATCGCTTTTCCTGCTTCCATGGCCGCTATGATTGCCATGGTCATATCGTCGTTCAGCTTCACCTCAGATTTCCTTTTTCCCGGCTATGTATCCTTCATGCTCAAGATAAAGAATAACCTGCTGCACTGCTTCTTCCGGGGACATATCAGTCGTATCAAGGACCATTTCAGCATCATCCGGCTCTTCATAAGGATCTGAAATACCGGTAAACTCCTTGATAATACCGGCCCGTGCTTTTGCATACAGACCTTTTCTGTCCCTGGATTCACATACGGAAAGGGGGGTGGATATGTGTACCAGGGTGAACCCCCCCAGGGATGATATTACATCCCGCACCTCTTTCCTGATGTTGTCATAAGGTGCAATCGGTGCGCAAATCGCAATTCCGCCATTTTTGGTAATCTCCGATGCGACAAACCCGATTCTCCTTATATTGATATCACGGTGTTCCCTGGAAAAACCTAATTCCGATGAAAGATTTTTACGTACAAGATCCCCGTCTAAAAGAGTAATCGGTCTTCCCCCGATTTCGAGAAGCCGGACCTGGAGGGCCTGCGCAATGGTTGACTTACCGGCCCCGGAAAGACCGGTGAAAAAAACCGTGAACCCCTGTTTATGCCGGGGAGGATGGGTCTTCCGCAGTTCTTCTGCTACAGAAGGAAAAGTGAACCATGACGGTATTTCCGCACCCTCTGTCAGCCGGCGCCTGAGTTCCGTGCCCGAAATATTCAAGGTTCTCTTTCCCTCCGGGACTTCATCTACAGGAAAATATTTATCCAGGTCCTCGACATAGACCATTAACTGAAACGGTACCATTGTCACACCCAGTTCCTTTTCATATTTTTCCAGGAGTTCCTGGGCTTCATAAGGTTCGTAAAAGGGTTTGCCGGAAGAATCACTTCCCGGCCCGGCATGATCCCTTCCTACAATTAAATGGGAGCACCCGTGATTCTTTCTGATAATCGCATGCCAGACCGCTTCCCTGGGGCCTCCCATTCTCATGGCCAGGGGAAGAAGGGAAAGGCGTGCCGTATCCTTTGGATAGTATGATAATAAAGCCTGGTAACAGCGCACCCGTGTATAGTGGTCAATATCGCCCGGTTTTGTCATCCCGACAACAGGATGAATTAAAAGATTCGCCCCGAGATCACTCGCAGCACGGTAGGTCAATTCAAAATGAGCCCGGTGCATGGGATTTCGTGTCTGGAAAGCAACGATCTTCCGCCAGCCGAGTTTGCTAAAAATTGCCCGGAGTTCTTCCGGGGTATACCGTAATGAACGAAAATCAAAGTGTTCCGGGAGTTGTATTCCCCTTATTTTGCCGCCCACATAAACCGGGTGGGTATTTTTTAATATAAATGCAACACCAGGATGCTCATCATTTTTCGACCCATAGACCCGCTCTGCTTCTGCATACTTATCCGGTTTCCAGATATCCCCGACTTCCAGTACCGCAAGCATGACTCCTTCCGGATCCCGCAGAACCAGATTATTTCCGGTAGAAAGCTTTTCTGCACATTCCTCTGTAACATCGAGGATAATTGGTATCGGCCAGATTGTTCCATCTGAAAGTCGCATGGATGAACAGACCGATTCATAATCCTTTTTGTTTAAAAATCCGGTTAATGGAGAAAACCCTCCATTTATTAAAAGTTCCAGATCACACACCTGCCGGGATGATAAATCCCAGGAAATCCATTCTTTCGATGCCTTTTTCAATGCGGCAGCTTCCTCCCTGTCTGCAAACAGGTTCACAAGGACGCCGCCATGCGGCTCAATTATATGATCTATCATTTTATTACTCCTTTTATATCATCATTACAGGCGGATATTTTTCATACTATCAGTAATAAAGAACTCCATGAATGGAAACTCACACCTGTTACTGCTTTATCCTTTTTATCAGTAAAACAAATGAATTTCAAGTACATCTTTACGTTTTCACTCTGGACAAAGGGTATAAATACTGATATACCTGAAACATATTTATTTTTCGGATTTCAAAAATGCAGAAGACCATGGTATTTGCAAATCAAAAAGGTGGCGTAGGAAAAACAACCTCAGCAGTTAATGTCGGCGCATATATTGCAGAAAAGGGGAAAAAAGTCCTGCTTGTGGATTTTGATCCCCAGGGGAATCTTTCAAGCAGTCTGGGAGCAGATACAAAGAAAAAAGGTACCTACGAGTTTATCACCGATAATGTTAACGCCAATGAAGTAATCCAGGACACTGAAATTCAAAATCTTAAAATAATCCCTTCCAATATCAATCTTACCGGTGCAACAATCGAGCTTGTGGGGGAACAGAAGAGGGAATTTTTTTTAAAAAAAGCACTTGAACGGATGAGTGACAGGTATGATTATATTTTTATCGACTGTCCGCCATCACTGGGTATCCTTACTCTTAATGGTCTAGTGGCAGCCCAGTATGTTCTTATCCCTCTCCAGTGTGAATATTTCGCCCTGGAGGGGTTAAGTCTTCTTTTACAAACAATCCAGAAAGTGCAGGTAGACCTGAATCCTCAATTAAAAATAGGCGGAATTCTTTTTACCATGTATGATAAAAGAACCAATCTTGCACATGAGGTTGTCCAGGAGGTAACTTCTTATTTCAAGGAAAAGGTGTTCAGAACAATCATTCCCCGTAATGTGCGGATAAGCGAAGCGCCTTCCTTTTCCAAACCCATCAATATATATGACCCCGGCTGTATCGGCGCGGAAAGCTATAAAAAACTTGCAGATGAGGTAATGATTCATGTCTAAAAAAGCCCTTGGCAAAGGAATTAATGCCCTTTTTAAGGATATTGATGAAAAAATAAACCTGCAGTCTATTGTCCATATCCCTGTTGATTCACTTAAGCCGAATCCGTATCAGCCCAGGAAAAAATTCACGGATGAAAATCTTAAAGACCTTGCAGAATCCATCCGGTTAAAGGGAATTATTCAACCGATTATTGCAGAGCAGGAAGAAAATGACACGTATATCATCATTTCGGGAGAACGCCGTGTACGTGCAGCGAAATTAGCCGGGTTGTCTGCTGTTCCTGCGGTTTTAGGGAAATTCAGCATTATTGAAAAACTCGAGAATGCCCTGATAGAAAATATACAGAGAGAAAATCTCACTCCCCTGGAAGAAGCAGAAGGATATAAGCGTCTTATGGAGATATTCAATCTTAAACAGGAGGATATCGCAAAAAAAATCGGGAAAAACCGGTCTACCATTGCAAATACAATCCGGCTTCTCCAGCTCCCGGAAAATATGAAAAGCGACCTTAATCTGGGGGTCATCACTCCCGGGCATGCCAGGGCTATTCTCTCCCTTATCAATCCCGCTGACCAGGAGTTTCTTTATAAAGAAATTTGTAAAAATAATTTATCCGTAAGACAAACGGAGTACAGGGCAGGGGAATTGAACAAAGGGAATAAAAGCATACAAAAGCAGGAAAAAAAGACCATTAAAAAACACAAAGATGCAGAAATCAGGAATATGGAAAATAAATTTATCGAAGCCTTTGGAACAAAAGTTGAACTTAAAGGAACACTGAAAAAAGGTCGAATAGAAATTCATTATTATTCCAAAGATGATCTGGAAAGAATATATTCAATCATCTCCAAAACCGGACATTAAGTTTTATTATAATGGAACTATATATTGATCTGTTGACATTTTTGAAGTATATTGTTATCACATAAGACAAAAGGAGAGGTGTCCGAGTGGCCGAAGGAGGCGGTCTTGAAAACCGTTGTGGGGAAACTCACCGGGGGTTCGAATCCCTCCCTCTCCGGGAACTTGAATCATTCAATTGTTACCGGGAATAAACGGTTTCAATAAAGTGTATTGCAGAGTACCTTGTTAATTATAATTGTGCTTCAACTGTGTTGAAGAATACCTTTGAAGAATAACAATTGTACTTCAACTGTGTTGAAGAATATACTTCATTATGCTATTCTGACTTAAAATCTTGTTAAAATAACAAGATTTTAAGTCAGAATAGATAAACGTTGGCCGCCAGGTTAATGAGACCAGCATAATTAAAAGAACCTGGATAGCTTGTTAATTGGGTTGTGGGCTTAAGCCAACGTTA
>JAFGQK010000032.1 GCA_016935735.1 Spirochaetales bacterium
CACCTCATTTGGAGGTGGTCTGTTTCCTCCTGATTATATTGACTATTAAGGCTATGCCTATCAGATTCTTTTGATTTAGAAAAAGCCGCCTGCTCTGCAGGTGGTCTTTTACTTCTGTATTACCGGCTTTTTCTTTAAAAAAAGATAGACCATGGGTTCCACTTTAAAAGCAAGGAGTAACGCAATCATGATTTTCCTGATTAATGTATGTTTTAAAAGGAATTTTTTGAAGCTCCCTCCCATATAGTGATAATCCGATCGTATACTATACTCCAGGAAATTTTCAAACACATTAATAACAGTGCCGTATTTTCTTAATTCTTTTACCGCATTGTAGCGGGAAATATAGAAAGTGCCGCTCAATGATCTTTTCAATGCTTTATAATCACGGCCGGTACCGCGCAGTTTATGCCACAGGCAGAGAAGCGGTAGTGAATAATTTTTCGGTAAAAAGGGGATAACCGGACCATCGACATGGCCCCAGTCATACCCGAACCATTTATTGGGCGAGTAGCTTATAAAAGCATTCCGGGAAATTCGCGCGATTTCCCGCAGGCAGATTTTCCATTCTTTAATATGTTCAAGTGTGGCGGTGGTGATGATAAAATCGATACAATTGTCCTTTACCGGGATATTTGTCCCGTCTGCACGGATAACATTGATAAACGGGTCCCTGATCTGGCAGACTTCCGACATGACAGGATCGATATCTATGGACAGGGTAATACGGGGATGGAAGTATTTGCGAAAGCAGGATAATGTCCCCCCCTGGCCGCCTCCCACTTCCAGTATACTCTGCATATCTCCTTTATAATACAGTTTAGCTGTTTCTACGTACTTTTCTTTCTTATCCGAATGATACACACGGTATTCGAGATCGTGTTCTATACGTTTCATCATCGAATGGGATACCGCTTTTTCCGGCCTGAATAATTGTCGTACCTTTTTTTCCATTAATGCCAGTTTTTCTTTTTCATTAAAAGTTTTTTCTTTTTTTACGATTATCCCGGCGGTGGATATAGAAGAAATCCCGGCGGTGGATATGGCAGAAAACTCTTCCGTGCATTGCAGTTCTGCAGGTGTCAGTTCTTTTTTCCTTAGCAGCCTTGGAATTCCGTCAATCACAGGAAATGATGTATGACATTGGTTACAATGTAAAAGTCCTTTTGTGATAAATTCCTCTGTATTGATTAATTTTTTCTCGATAATCCCGGATATGATGATAGCGCCATTGCATTCAGGGCATTGCAGGTATGGAACTATTATTTCTTGCATGAATATATTTTTATAGAAAACCGGTATTTATTCAAGGAAAAAACTAACGTTACTCGATTATTTCATCCCGGCTTAATCTCATATAGAATACATGTGGCTTTTGTAGATTCTATATATTCTGTTATCTTAATAACCCTGCTGTTATAATTTTTAAAGGTATTTTCATTAAAAACATACCTGTGCCAGCCCCGGTTCATTATTTTGTGAGAAGACATTAATTTCTGCCTGAAAGGGACACTCACAATAAGTGCATTTCTTACATGTCTTAAACATTTATCGATTACAATAAACGGATTATCAAAATGTTCAAGTGTTTGAATAATGATAACCCAATCATAGGTTTCATGAAGCGGATCCTTAAGAATATCGAGAACAAAATACTCAATATCTTTGTTTTTTTGTTTTGCAAGCCTGATTCCTGTCGTACTAATATCAACTCCCGTTATCCTGGCTCCCGGGAATTTTCCCTTAAGTAATTCACAACCGGACCCTATTGCACAACCAATATCGAGAAGTGAAAATTTCTTATCAACAGGAAACAATGAAAGTATATGCTGATAATGCTCGTTTCTTGAAAAAATTTGGGTATTTGAAAACATCATATCCCAGGTTTTTTTTGTATTCGGATTAATGGAAAAATTTTTGTATTGTATGATATTGGTTAAAAGGCTGTAAAATGATTTGTATAATGCTGACCAGAATGCAGGATTCTTTATTATATGGAGAATTTTTTTTAATTTCACATTCTATTTACTGGGGCACCTCATAAAACTCCGGCCCTTCCCGCCGGATAACAAAATCGTAATATGCATTTTCTTTACCAAGAACGGTTTCCTTTAGTTTCAGGGTAATATCTTTGGTTCTTATAAACGTATCGTCTGAATAGTTGTAAGATATGGTATATTCCCCTATTGAGGTAAAATAATAAGCACCTTTCTTAATATCATTGAAATCATCGGGAATATTCGGGACATCACATTGGAATATATTATCCGGCATATCACGGTCTACAACCCAGGAAAAAGAAATATACACCTCCCCCGGCAAAGTACATCCGGTAAGCACAATCAAAAGGCAGCATGTCAATAAAACATAAAGACCGGTTTTTATAAAAAATGAGTTCATATGCATACCTCTATTTTTAATATAGTGCTATTTTCGGCAAATATCAATATTGGGTAACTATTTTTACTTTCCACAGCAGCGTTTATACTTTTTTCCGCTACCGCAGGGACATGGGTCATTTCTCCCTACTTTTACACCTTTCCGTTTGACCTGCACGTTTACAGGACTTGCTTCTTTACGTTCCCCCCCGGACGAGGAAGAAGTGAGGGAATTGCTTGCAAATTGACCTAAAACCCTGTGGGTTGCATTCCCCGTGGTTGTTCTTTCCAGTACAAAGTTCCTTCCGTAAAGCGGCTGGATCTGTACTTTAAAAAGCTTTTTTGCGATTGCATAACGGATATTTATGAGCATTTCATCAAAGATATGAAACCCTTCAAGTTTGTATTCCAGGAGGGGATTTTTCTGACTATAAGCCCGGAGGTAAACAGCTTCCCGTAACGCATCGAGATTTTCAAGGTGATCCTGCCATTTCAGATCAATATTTCTTAAATATTCGCCCCGGAGAAAAAAATTCAGGTTCGTACTCCCCAATTCCTGCTCTTTTTTCTTGAGTTCCGCTTTTAATTCTTCTAAAAGCATCTGTTCAAGTTCGTGGACCGGGACATGAGGTAATTCTTCAAAAGAAAGGGCGGGAATAAAGAAAAAATTTTCCTTTAAGCCGGTAAGCAGCATGGACAGGGCTTCTTCTCTCGTATCCTTACTCGTGTTGTATTGTTCCAAAAGATCGCTTAAAATTTCCTCCATGGTCTGTTCCACCCGGGAAAGAAGATGATCATTCTGAAGTATCTCGTCTCTTCGTGAGTAGATATATTTTCTCTGTTCATTCAGAACATCATCAAATTCCAGGAGATGCTTCCGTGCCTCGAAATTCCGGTCTTCCACCCGTTTCTGCGCCCTTTCGATGGATTTATTAATCCATGGGTGTTTTATGGGATCTCCTTCCTGCATACCCACCCGGGACATGATTCCTTTCAGATTCTCGCCGCCGAAAAGCCTCATCAACGTATCATCAAGGGAAATATAGAATGAAGATTCGCCCGGGTCGCCCTGCCTGCCGGATCTTCCGCGTAACTGGTTATCGATACGTCTTGACTCATGCCGTTCAGTACCCAGCACATAAAGTCCGCCAATGTCGCAGATTTCCTTTGAGTGATCCTTCCATTTTTCATATTCGATCTCGTATGCCTTCTGGTATTCTTCCTGAGGCGCATCGGTACCTGCACGCTTTCTTGCACGAAAAATCGGGTTTCCGCCAAGTTTGATATCCGTACCCCTGCCTGCCATATTGGTTGCAATAGTGACAGATCCCTTTGCACCGGCTTCTGCAATAATTAGTGCTTCCCGTGCATGGTTTTTTGCATTCAATACTTCGTGCTTAATACCCCTCCGGGTGAGATACCCGGATAATCTTTCCGATGTTTCTATGGAAACGGTTCCCATGAGGACCGGTTGTCCCTTTTCATTACGTTCCTGGATATCGTCGCAGATCGCGGTAAACTTTTCGCTTTCATTAAGATAGATGATATCGTCATTATCCTGCCTGACCATGGGGCGATTTGTCGGGATTACCACGACATTAAGATCGTATATCTTTGAAAATTCCTTTGCTTCCGTATCTGCGGTTGCAGTCATTCCGGCTATTTTATCATACATCCGGAAATAATTCTGAAAGGTAATAGTCGCGAGAGTGCGGTTTCTCTGTTCGATTTTTATCCGCTCTTTTGCTTCGATCGCCTGGTGCAGTCCATCCGAGTATCGTCTTCCATAAAGCACCCGGCCGGTAAATTCGTCCACGATCTGGACTTTATTATCTTTGACAATATATTCAACATCTTTATGAAAGAGTTTATGTGCTTTAAGGCATTGGGTGAAATTGTGAATAAACTCGAAATTCTCACTGGAAAAAAGTGACCCGGAAATAAGACCCCGTGAAAGAAGGAGTTTTTCAATATGATTCATCCCTTCATCGGTAAAAGTGACTCTCTTGTTTTTTTCCTCGATTTTATAATCACCAGCCGGATTTTCCGGGTATTCACCGGTTTGAGGGTCTTTTTCGCATTCTGTAAGATTATCAACAAGCTTATTCACATCATAATAGTGGTTTGCATCATCTTCCGCAGGTCCCGAGATAATAAGAGGTGTTCTCGCCTCGTCTATAAGGATGGAATCAATCTCATCAATAATACAATAGTGATGTCCCCGTTGCGTTTTTTTCTCTATTTCCCATTTCAGGTTATCCCGGAGGTAGTCAAATCCAAACTCATTATTCGTACCATACGTAATGTCTTTTGCATATTCTTCTTTCCGTGCATCCACATCCATTTCAGATAGAATTGTCCCGACAGTCACTCCCATATAATCATATACCGGTCCCATCCATTCCGTATCACGTTTGGCAAGGTAATCGTTTACCGTTACGATATGCACACCCTTTCCTGTGAGTGAATTCAGGTATGCAGCAGGAACGCTTGATACGGTTTTTCCTTCTCCTGTTTTCATTTCCATAATATTTCCCTGGTGAAGGGCAATGCCGCCCATAAGCTGGACATCGAAAAGGCGTTCGCCCAGCATCCGGTATGCAGCCTCCCGGACAAGCGCAAAGGCTTCGGGGAGAAAGGCATCCAGGCTTTCCCCTTTTTTATAGCGTTCTTTAAACTCCAGGGTTTTCTGCCTGAATTCTTCCTTTTTCATTTTCATAACAGCAGGTTCATATGAATTGATTTTTTTCACCAGGGGAATAAGCCTTTTTAAATCCCTTTTCTGCTGTGACCCTAAAAGAAGGGCAAGTATCTTTTGAATCATGCATAAAATGTATAATCTTTACACAGACAAGTCAAGCCGGGGTACGATTTTCCAACCAGGTTTTTGGAACTACCGATTCCACCGATTTCTCAGATTTTTTCCATATTTTTCATCATAGAAGCTGTGAAATCTTATATAAATTCTATATTATAATTTCTATAATAATTGGAGTTCGACTATGTTGAACAGTATGTCTCTTTACGATAAAATACACATA
This sequence comes from Spirochaetales bacterium, assembly GCA_016935735.1. Lineage (GTDB taxonomy): Bacteria > Spirochaetota > Spirochaetia > SZUA-6 > JAFGRV01 > JAFGRV01. The sequence goes on from JAFGQK010000032.1 coordinate 5,420, forward strand.
TAAATGAGTAAGGATTAAAAAAGTGATGAAAAAAAATTTATGGAACTTTTTACTGTTTCTTTTTACTCTGGTTTTTTTTACTGTATCATGCAGGCAGCAGGAATATGAAAAACTCTATCGTGAAGAATTGTTCACGATTAACCTGGGGAAACTGGAAGATCAGATCGATTTATTCGAAGTAAATGGAGGCTATTCATCCTGTAAAAACGATTTTTGTATGAAAGATGGCATGTTTTATATTGCCAATACCAATTCACTCAAAATCATGCAATTTTCCTCATACGGTGATCTGTTTTTCATACTCTATAATCCCGATCCCCTTATCAATCCGGTTCCTGTTATTCTGCAATCAGAAGAAATCGAAGGTAAGGTTACCAACCGGTATGCAGCAAGCTATGGGCTTCTTAATATAGGATCAATAGCAGTGGATAATGAAAATAATATTTATGTGGAAGATTCTATCCCGGAAGACCAGACAATTGAAGACAGGGAAAACAATGTGATTCTGAATTCCAGGGTTTTACGGTTTACCAGGCTTGGTAAACTTATCGATTTCATCGGGCAGGATGGTATTGGGGGCACACCTTTTCCCTATATCCATTCAATATTTCTCACAAAAAAGGATGAACTGGTCGTCTTTTCCCAGATTCCATCTGCCTGGCTTGTATTCTGGTTTTCAAAAGCAGGGATGCTTCTGCATACTCATAAGTTTGAACTGGATAAACTTCCCAGGGAAAAGAACCAGTTTCTATCCCCGGAGGCCCTTTTCCCGGATTGGTCAGGGTATAAGATTCATCTGCATATTGATTATGCCGTCGAGGAAGTAGATCATTCGACAAAAACAAAGACCACTATTAGAAACAAGTATTCAAGAGTATACACGTATAATATACCTGAAAAAAAATATGAAGGATTTTTCCAGTTATCAGATGAGGGAAAAAGAAAATATCAAAAAAGCATCGGGGAGGTTGAAATACCACTCCCTTCTTATGAGTTTATAGGAACCTGTGAAAAAGAATATTTTTATTTCTTAAGACCGGATCTTGTTTATGATTATGAATTGCTTATTCTGGATAAATCAGGAAAAAAAATCTCAAATATATACCTTGTCATTGATAATACCGAGGGAAACGAGTTGTTTATGAAAAAATTGAAACTCTCTCCCAATGGTATTATTAATGGATTACTTTGTTACAAGGATCATGTCAAAGTAGTATGGTGGAGGACTGACAGGTTGGTACAGGGCTTGAGTAAATGAGTAATACGAAAAAGAACACGCTTCATATAAAAGAGAACGCAAAAAAGGATATTGTCTATCATTATAACAGGAAAGAACGTCTTGCCCTGCTTCATAAAAAACCGGATAGCAGATCTGAAAAGGGATTGTTTCGTAATAAAATTCTTCTTATCATTGTATGTGATATTATTCTTATTATTTTAATCTACTCTATTATTCATATTTTTATTTTAAAGGATGAAAAAGAACCGGATACCGGGGCAATCGATATGGAAGCATATCATGTACAATTAAACGGATACCGGATTAAAGATAAAGTATTTGCGCGATTGAATATAGAAAAAGTACAAAAAACGGAAAAAGAAGAAGAGCAGGTGATTGTCCTGTTTTTCATGGGAACCGGGGAACCGGTAGAATGTGAGGAAAAGCTTCCCGGCACGGAAGGGGATGGGATAAAACTTCAGGCTACCCTCGTTTGTGCAGATGAAAAGGAAGGGCTTTCTGCACAGGTAAGGATTGGAAATAAGTCAGAAACACTCATCATCCTTCCTCTCGAAAGATAACAGGCATTTTTCAAAAGCATATGAATAATGTAATATTGTATAAACCGGATTGACAGGGGTAATGGAAAGTAGTATTATGTTATGAAGATATTCATTTTTAGTACAGTAATAAGGATATAATTATGTTAGAGGTTTTTTTTCTTTCACTTCCAATCTATTTTTTTGTGGTTTTATTCAATATTCTTGCAGGGCTTATCCTCTGTTCTGAGTATATCACGGAAAAGATTCCTGTATTAACAGGGCTTGTTGAGTTTTTAAATAATAAGGAAGCTAAATTCATTATGGGGCTGGGATCATTAATCGCCGGTTTTTTTAAACTTTTCATGCCTATTGGCATTATTATTATCGGAGACTTTATCCCTGCTTTCGCATCAATGGGACTCGGCATTGCCCTCCTGACGGAATTTTTTAAAGAAAGCACCACCATTAATTCAGCGACAATTGAAAAATTGGATAATCTTGTGCTGAAAAATAGAAACATGATCGGCGGATTCGGAATTTTTATATCGGCTATTCACCTCCTCTTTGCCGGAGTACCTGTCTTATTATAAAAAAAGAAGAAAAACCACCTTATAAATACAACAATTGGGGTTCCTCTTTTTTCATTAAATAATTTATACAGCTATATTCTTAATACGAATCATTTTTTACATTCTTTTTACAAAATTTTTACACTGTTATGACAACTCCTCCGGTAAAACCATGTATTGTAATAATGAAAGGCACATGATGAAGTACCTTATAAAGTACAATCGTGCCTCAACAATAACATCTTTTTAAGGAGGATGATATGAAAAGAATATACAAATACGCATTCTGGATTACCCTTACTTTTTTTCTTCTTACTGTCACATTGTTTTTTACCAATGTATTTCCCGGTTTTTCAATAAAAGAAGTTTCCAGGAAACCAGGCGCTCTCCCGAAAACAGATGCACCGCTTATTCAGATTGCCCTTCTCCTGGATACATCTTCAAGTATGAGTGGGCTTATTGAACAGGCAAAAGCATATCTCTGGAAGATGGTGAATGAGCTTGCCGCTTCAAAAAAGGATGATAAAACACCTGAACTTCATGTTGCCCTGTATGAATATGGCAAGAATTCCCTTTCGCCATTCTCCGGCTATATCCGGGAGGTTGTTCCTTTTACACAGGATCTGGATCATCTTTATGAGGAGCTCTTTTACTTGAGTACAAATGGGGGGGATGAATACTGCGGGCTGGTCATGGACAGGGCAATTCATCAGTTGCAATGGAGTACGAAAAGGGATGATTTGCGGTTTATCTTTATCGCAGGGAATGAATCTTTTAATCAGGGAAATGTGAGTTATAAGGAAGTATGCAGCAGGGCACAGGATAGAAACATAATCATTAACACAATTCACTGCGGGGGTTATGAAGAAGGAATAAATGGTTTCTGGAAAGACGGGGCGGAGCGTGGAAAAGGAAAGTACATGATTATTGACCAAAATCAGGAAATTGTACACATTCAGGCTCCCCAGGATGATGATATCACCCGTTTGAATGAGGAACTCAATAATACCTATATACCTTACGGTTCTGAAGGTGCACAATTAAAAACCAGGCAGGCTACCCAGGATTCAAATGCCCTTTCCATGAACAGGGAAATTCTTATCCAGCGGGCTGCAACAAAATCAACAAAAACCTACAAAAATGAAAGCTGGGATATGGTGGATGCTGTTGAAAACAATAAATTAAGTTATGAACAGATAAACGACCGGGATCTCCCGGAGGAAATGCAGGGAATGACAAAAGAAGAGAGAAAAAACTACATCGAAGGATTGAGTAAAAAAAGGGAAGAAATACAGGATAAGATCATGGAACTGTATAAAGAGAGAGAGACGTATATTTCTGAACAAAAAAAATTAAATGAGAAGGATACTTCCCTGGGTGATGTTATAATTACTGCTTTAAGGGAACAGGCAGAGACAAACGGGTTTGTGTTTGAAAAATAATTAATATCCTTTCTTTAATAGAAAACAGAGTAATGGATTTTCCGGTTTATCCGGGAAATCCATTTTTTTCTATGATAGTTCTTCCCTTTCTTTGTCACTTGTTTTACTGGATGACCTCTGGTGCGATTTTAAAAACTGGTTTTTTGCAGATATGGAAGGGTTTCATCGTTTTATTGAGAAGGAAAACTATGGATTAGGGACAGGACTCCTGCGTAGTTGAATTTTCACCCCGTAGCTAAAATCACAGGAAAACCTCACCAGGGATTTGCTTCTGTCCAACCAATCAGAGAATTACCGATAACCGGGTAAGGAATTCACGGGCACATGGATTGAGACCCGGAAAAATCTTTTAGCGAATGCTTTGGGTGTGAGTGATGGGGGAAAGGGATATTTTATATGTAGAAATCCCTGTATGGGGAAAAATGTAAGCAATATATAGCATATTTTTTGATTATCCATACCAATTTAGAAGTACATTCAAACAATTGATGAATGTATGTTAACAGAAAGCGGCTATTCCTGGTATCTTTTTGCCATCTTCTTATTATCGTTACGAGTTTCCTGACCCACCTGTCACCATACCTCTTTACAAA
>JAFGQK010000271.1 GCA_016935735.1 Spirochaetales bacterium
CCGGATCCTTTCTGGATCTGATGTAATTACAGGTATAAATTATTTCCTGCTTCTCTTGATTTGGGTTGTGGGCGTAGCCAACGCTGTTTACATTGACAATCGCTGGCTACTCGCTGTATTTTCTATAGACACACACTTTTTTGCAGGACTCACACCGATATATGATGAGGAGATTACTCAATGGCCACTGGTAGAAATAGACGAAGAATGGGGTTGTATATTAAAAAAAGTCCGTGACTCGAAGAACCTCGATTTATCTTTATTCACCGATAAGGACGCTGTAATAACACCGGAAAAAGCGTGGAATCTCTTCACCAGCCTCTGGCCGGGATCTCCCATAAAAAGCCAGTTGAGGCTGCCCGTATGATTGTCGATCGCCATAGTAAACAGGATCCTCCAATGTACCCGTTTATTGAAGCTATCGCTTCCGCTACGGAAGATGCAATGTACAATACCCTGATTAATGCCGGAGATGCCCTGGAACAGGCCGGGAATCATGGTGTGGCTCTCTGCTGTTACTACAATATTCTTGTTGGAGTTGATTATGATGCAAAATGGAATGATACTGCCCTCGCCGGTCTTTTACGTTGTGCCCATATGGCAGGGAGTATTGATTTTAAGACCTACCTCGGGCTGGTCCTGAAAAGGAAATTCCAGGCAGGTGTATCCTGATTTACCGTATTGACTGAAATTGATTACCGGGAAAGCTTTTCTTTCTTGATCTCGAATCCGATATTTTAAAACCTTTTTAGTGGTTGAATATATTTCTATGTATTATCCTGATTAGCGGTACAAAGAATACAAAGCATATTACAGGAAATAAATAGAAGATATATTCATTTTATGAAATTTAACCCTTGCCGATTTATATCCCAGGGATTATATTATATATAGAAAGAGAAGTATAAAAAGGAATTACCAGCTTGAGGATTCAAAAGCTGTTAAAAAGATGAAAATTGAGGAAGAAATTGTGAATGTCCTATTTCTTTTTAGACGGACGAGTTAGTCTTGGGCTGGATGCCCGAAGGACCTCCTCCTTAAATGACTCTTTTATTAATTGAGTGGGGCTGTCCAGGGAAACCTGGACAGCCCTTCTCTTTTTAAAACGGCAGGATTTCTTTAAGTTATATTTCTAATTCTAATGTAAAAGAGTTAAGAAAGCCATTACAATTTACATTTTTTTATTGACAGAAACCGGATTGACGATATAGAGTAACTAAACCGGTTTCGTAATTATATAAAACGCTTAAAATGGAGGGTTTAAATGAAAAAAATAGTTCTTTTATCTGTAAGCATTATGGTACTTGGATTACTTTCCGGATGTGTTTCCACTACTAAACTACCCGCAGGAACAGACATACTGGAAAATTTCGAAGACACACATTTCTTTATTGCAGTAGGGAATTCCTGGGGCGATGGAGATAATTCAACTGCAGCATTAACAAGTGATAAACATGCTACTTCCGGATCAAAATCCCTTGAATGCCAGTTCGCCTTACAGGAAAATAAAAAAGGCGGGGCATTCTATGGTGAAGGGTTTGAGCCCTTTAATTGGACTGGATATTCAAATCTGATCGTGGATATTTTTAATGCCACTGGCACAGATCTTGAATTGGCTATAGCTGTTTGTTCAGGAACTGCCTGGGAATGGCAGGAGTCAATCAATTTCCCGCTTCCATCGGGACAAAACAAGGATATTACTATTAATCTTAAAGAAGGCAATTTTAAATCATCATTAACCGGATGGGAAAATAACGGGATATTACTGTACATGGAAGATGTTAAACGGCTTGTTTTTAAAATCCTTGGACCTCCAGGGGTTGAAGGATCTGTTTTTATTGATTATATCCGGTTAGCTCAATAACAAAAAAAACTGTTTTTACTCTTCTTTATTTGAAAAGGCCTGGTACGCTGTTCTGTAAACCGGGCCTTTGCAATTCTTATACTACTATACTCCTTAGGCGAAAATCCCAGGTATTATTCCAGTAACCTTTTTTCCTTACTATTGTTATAATAGATAAGATTATGGCAATAAAACAAAAGCAAGTTTGAATTTCTTCTTAACTTCCTCCTGGATTACCCTGGCAAAGATACGTTTATTCTTTGCCGGGGTATTCATTTCTTTTCTGTCCATACCCGTCTTAATCCCATTCATATTTCAGGTCTTTTTTAACATCGATAAGCGGCTCAACTGCCGGCGAACGTATCTGCATTTTAGCCCTGTTTATATATTCATTCGATACAGGATTCTCAACAATGATCTGCCATAATTCCCTTGACAGTATATAATCCTTTTCCTGGGCATATTCCGCACATGCAAGATAATAAAGTAATTTGAAAATATCCGACTCTTCTACAAGATATCTTCTTACATGTTGAAAAGCAAAAGCGGTTTTTAAGAAATCCGTCATTGTCGAATACTCATAGAGTGGTTTTATCCTCCTGACTTCTTCAAAGGCTTCTGAAATCACCCCGACAAGAGCAAAAAGATAGTGAATCACCGAATCTTTATACATACCGGTTTTATAGTTATACCAGCCCAACTCCGAATGTGCTGTAATGACATGTTCATACCCGGTTATTCTGTAAAGGACAAGGAGTCTGTCCAGACCTTTTGAAGTAAAAATCGTATAGAAATCATTTTTATACTGGTCAAAATACTCGGAAAGATATTTTTTATCCTCCTGCAGGGCTTTATAAAGGTATTCTTCATAAAGCCTGTAGTTTTTTTCCGATTTATACAGGGTAACAAGTTTGTAAAGTGCACTGTATTTTTCCAGGGGAAGTTCAAAAAAAAGACGCAGGTCATATGCCTGCCGGTAATATTCTTCGGCAATCGGATTATCACTCATTTTATAGATATCACCAATAAGAATATAAACCTCCGGGTATTCTTCTTTTATAGAAATCGCAGCTTTAAAATAAGTAAGAGCATTCCCATACTCTTTTTTTCGTAACTCTGCTTTCCCTTTTTCAACTATAACCCATACAGGTTCTTCCTGCTCTGCAGGATAAATGAAAACCTGAATGAACATGAAAATGGTAAATACGATGAATATATTGATTTTCAAAGCCTTTCAATCTCCCTTAAGAATAATTCCGGTGCATCAATAATGGCCGCTTTCTTTATTATCGCACCCTTTCTAAAAATAACGGCATAATTCCCCGATCCTGTAATACCTAAATCCGCTTTTTTTGCCTCGCCCGGGCCATTCACAGGACATCCCATTACCGCAATGGTCAAATCCTTTTCCATGGCTAACAGCTTTTCCTCTATCCGGGATACAAAACCCCGGACATTAAACACGGACCGGCTGCACATGGGACAGGAAATAAGAGTAATACCCTTTTTCTTAAGATGTAAGGATAAGAGAATATACGTACCCACGATAATCTCATTTTCCGGTGAATCAGAGAGTGATATCCTGATGGTGTCACCAATACCTGCTTCAAGAAGTTTTGTAAGGGCGATGGTATTTTTTACTGTTCCCTGGAGTAACGGACCTGCCTCTGTAACACCAAGATGAAGCGGAAAATCGTACTTTTCCGAAAACAACGCAGTTGCCCGGACAGTCGTTTCTATTTCCGATGATTTTAAAGAAAAAACAACATCCTTAAAACCGGATCTATCGAGGATTTCCAGTTCGTTTTCAGCAGCTTTGACCATGGCCGCAGCCGTATCCTTTTCATTTCTCAGTGATACAGGAAGGGAGCCGCTGTTTACCCCGATCCGTAATGGGATGCGATGGTCCATGGCCTTTTTTATCACTTCTTCCACCTTCCGGACACCCCCGATATTCCCGGGGTTTATCCGGATTTTCGCAACAGGGAAATCCATGCACCGCAGGGCAATCTTATAATCAAAATGAATATCCGCAATAACAGGGAGTTCTGACGATTCTGCAATATGTCCCACATATTCAGCATCATTTATTTTGGGGACAGCAATACGGAGGAGATCACAACCCAGGGCTGCAAATTTTTTTATCCTTTCATAAACCTTTTCCACCGGAAGGGTAAGGGGCTCCTTCCACATAGTCTGTACGGAAACAGGAAAACCACCACCGATGATGAGATCCTTTACTTTTACCTGTCTTGTTTTCCTGCGCATAGCAATTATATAAAAATATACTATTTTTCATACATAAAGTGCAATTTCTACTATATAAAAGTATAATATTTATATAAAAAAAATGGAATTCACTCCCTCCAGGGGGTAATCTCTATCTTGCTGCTGTTGTCCATTTTAACCTGGATATGATTCCCGATGATGTGGTCTCACTGGACCCGGATATCTATTAATTCCCGGAGGAAATACGTAACAGATAAGCAAAAAAGAGGTACAGGAAAGGTCCCTTGGCAGGGGCCTTTTTTATTCCCCCATTTCCCACAGCGGGAGTCCGGTCGTTCTGTCAAATCCACGTTTAAATGTTTCACCCTGAAACACCTGGATGCACACTTCGCAGGCAAAGACAATTGTCCCTTCTGCAAGATGTCCTCCAAAGGCATTTCCCTTTTTATCGGCCAGGGTGATATGGACATGAACGATTGGTTTCCCGTCTTTGATGGTAATATTCCCTGTCAGCGAGGTTATTTCCAGGTGCCGGTTAATAGTGAAAAAACGGTAGGTTTTGTTCTCCTGGTCATAATATGCAAGTCGCGCTTTTTGAACAGCCCCCACAGCGTCGATCCTGCCAAGGGTGATGTTATGGGATATGCAAAACCCGGTAAGTTCCTCCAGAAGGTCGGTATTATGCGATAATTTCCCAAGGTACGTCTTTACCGGGTTTATTTCCTTTAGTATTGCCATATTCAATTCCTTCTATAAATTATAAATAAGTTGATAGTTACCCGGCTTCAAATACATCAACTTTTTGCTTTAAACCGGTTTCTTAAGAATCTGCGAAGTATAGGCCATACCGGATGATCCGCAGTCCGGATTCTCGCATCAAAGAGAATATCATTCCTCCGGACTTTAAGCCATTCATAAAGCCGGGAAGAAAACGCAGAATCACTCATCTGCGTATGGCACATCTTTACGATTTCCCTTAACTCAAGCCCGGAGAGGATCTTCCTTGCCCCGCACAGCACAAGTATATAGGTGTTTTTTGACTGTTCCTTTAAGTCTACGAGGGGTTTTTCACTGGAACTCGATTTTTTCTTTTTACTTTCCGGTTCTGCACCAACAACATAGCTGTCATTATAATGATCAATTTCCCTGTTCAATTTTTCCACTTCCTGCTTATGAAGAAGTACCCTGGCCTGCTGGATCAGGAAATGGAGGTTCTCTTCATCCAAATCTTTTAACCGTCCTGTAATCTCTTTTATTAAAAACTTTTTACGTTCCTGCTCATCTTTGAAAGCAGTCTTTTTATCTGTTTCTTCCTTAAAAGAATTTTCAGGGGCCGGCATTTCATCTTCCGGGATCTGCCTGCCGTTTGTAATGTTCAAAGCAACATTCAGACTCTCCTGTTGATTGCTGTTATCAATCACCAGATGCCATTTTCCCTGTCCCGGGGCTTTTATCTGCTTTTTCCTTGCTTTTATTAAACCGCCATAACCCTGGAATTCCTTGCCTTCCAGGTATTTTTTATATTCAGCATCTTTGAGTAAATAAACATTTCCCGGGCTGTCCAGGGACACCTGTATAATACCATCTTTTTCCAGATAAAGGTATGTATGAAGATGATTCATACCACCAGTATGATAGGAAACAAAAAAATGTTCAAGAGGGGATTATCCCGTATATGCTTTTGCGCAGACAACATACCGCTTCTTTCCCGGCAGCACTGAATCAAAAGGATAACATGTTACAAGTGTCAGGAGTTCTTCATTCATCTGAATCACTTTGTAAACATCACTGCTTGCTATAATCTGTATTCCGTTAACTTTATATTCCTTTAACCTTCCATCTGCAAGGGAAAGCCGGATTGTATCACCTATCTTCAAATCTTTCAAAATACGGAAATGTGTTTCCCTGTGGCCGAAAATCACACAGTTTCCCGGGGAACCTGGCTGTGCACTCCCATCCAGATGACCCGGGGCAAATGCAAGACTTGTCCCGCTTGCACCGTTTACGACAATGATATGCTGTTTCTGCCCCGGGAATGAAAGACAGGCCATGGGCTTGAAATCTGCCCATGGCCATGGTGTTCTATTTCCTTTACCCATAACTTTATTTTCCCAGGAGGTTTCGAGAAGAGCCTGGGCCAGACAGGCTTTCCCGGCTATAAAAAGCCCTTTTCCTGCCAGGAATAAACCGCAGCAGAAAACAAATAGAAAACAATAGAATATAATCCTTTTTCGCATGTTATTTTTTCCTTGAAAGCAGGTAAAAACCTGATAAAGCAATCAATACAATACCCAGGCTTAAAAACAGCCACATTTCCGTTCCCGCAGCAGGATAATTTGCCCGGGATTGATCCATCTCCCATCCTTCGGGAAGCATAAGGGGGAGTTTCTCTTTATTTATTTGTTCATCATCCGGTTTGCTTTTTACCTGCTCAACAGCCACGAGGCTGGTATACTGCGAGACAAGATGATGTTCAAGTGCAATATCAACCACCTCCTTTTTTATTTCCTCCTCACTGGTTCTTTCGAGTAACTGGTCCATAAGCCCGTCTATTTTCCGTCTTGCCCAGAGTCTGCCAATCCCATTGTTCGTCCCCGTTCTGTGAAAAGTGAATACCCTGCGCCAGACCTGCTCCCCATAACTCCCGCTTACTTCAAGACTTCCTGCATCAAGATATGACTTTGTACAGATGGTAAGAGGTTCTCCTGCATAGAGATCCGGTACCGGGTAAGGGAGGATTTCGGCAGATGAATTTGACCAGGATATTGATATATCGGTAAGCACAGGAAAAGCCAGTTTCTGAAACAGATTATCCATTTTTTCCTTGACTTCGGCAACATCCCCTATATGAAGGAACGTACCTCTTCCGGAAAGAGCTGCTTTTCTCATAAAGTAATGATTCGGGGCAGATCCGATCCCCACGGTAAAAAGTCTTCCATTATAAATATTTTCTTTTATATAGGTAAACAGTTCTGCTTCATTCCCCACACACCCATCGGTAATAAAGATCACCTGAAAAAGACGGTTCTGGTCACGGTCCATGGAGAGGGCTTTTACCAGTGCAGGATACATCTCTGTTCCCCCATCGGCCTCTAATAAATTGACAAATGATTTCGCTTTTGAAACCGTTCTATAATTCACTGGCTCATTCTGTTTAAAAAGAGTGCGGGTACGTGAATTAAACTCAATAATATTGAACAGATCGTCTTTACCAAGATGATCCAGGGCAGCAAGGAGAGCCTTTTTTGCCTGTTTGATGGATGACCCCTGCATGGACCCGGATGTATCGATAATAATGACAACGTCCCTGTTATAAGAAGATGCCGTTATTGTGTCAGGATCTTGAGGATGGATCATTACAAGGCTGTAGAGGTTACCGTTTACTTCCTCCTGGAATAAAGCTGTGTAAATTTTACTTTCATCCAGCGGTTCCCATTCAAGAACAAAATCTTTTTGTTTTGCTGTCCCGCCTTCCGGTACAATCGTATAATTATCCGGTTCTTTCTGCTCAATTATAACAGGCAAATAAGGGCTCTTGATATGTTTCACAGGAAATCCGGGCAAAAGATCGATCCTTAAAGAAACCTGGGGGGCGTCTGTTTGAGAGGCAGTTACAGGAGCGATGATTTTTTCGTGATCTGCTGTCATTTCCGGGTGTACACCCGGCATATCCCGGTTTTCCTTATCCAGCATGGAAAGGGGGATGTAACGGGGACCGACCACTATTGGAAAGGTGATGCTGTATTTCCCCTGGTCACAGGAAACTGATTGCTGGAATTCAATCATTACCTCGATTGTTTCCCCGGGTCCGATATTTGCCACAGAGACATTAAAGATATTTGGCCGGTCCTGCTCGAGCAGGGTCGCTTTCTTTCCTTCTTCCTTTGCTTCCTCATATATCTGTTTTGCTTCCTCACGCTCCTTAATCTCGCCTTCGATTGTTCTATCGCCAATCTTCATGACAAGTGTATCGACCGCTGCCGTATCAGGAAGAGGAAACATATAGATACCTTCCATCCATATATCAGACTGGTTTGTAAAGAATTGCACAACCTTTCCCCGGAGGACAATACCGGTCACCTTTATATACACATCTGTCCGTAAGGTAATGGAGGTGGTTATCTCATCCGTAGCCGGATTCACCAGGAAGAATGTTCCCTCCTCGACATTCGTCGAGGCACGATACCCTTCGAGGGTATCCGTATCAATTGATTCATTTGAAAAAAGTGTTATGGGCAGAAATACAAAAAGGCAACATAACAGGCTGCATATGAACCGGGTATTCTTTGCCTGATTCCATGATTGCGATGATTTCATTGGTTCTGTCATCATTTTCTCCTTTCACTATATTCATGGTCGATTTTACTCTTGTATCCAATCTATCGCAGAAATATGACAAACTTACGGCAGAATTAAGAAAGGAGTAAGAAATAATAAGGGATATTGTGTTGTAATTATGACGGCATACTCAATTTAACCAGGGAATCCGGTTTCAATATTATTCCAGGAATTTGATTGAAAAAACACGCCAGGAAATTTTTCATTTCTTGTATTTTCCTGCATTATCGAATAAAATTAAAAGTATCTCCTGAATTATTTGCTATAAGATGACCGGAGGAAAGAAAATGAGTAAAAAAGGATTTTTCAGATTTACCATTGGAAAAAGGATAACCCTGGGATACTTACTTTCTGCTTTATTGGTCTTTGTAATCGGATTTATCGGTTTCATTAATTTACAGCTTATTTTAAAGCAAACCCTGGAATTAAAGGAATCCGGGGAGATTCTCATTGAAGCGGAAAAACTTATCATGATGCAGTTTAAATTAAAGGAAACAATCTATAATTATATAAATACTTCAGATAAAAAATATATAGATGATTACCGTGCAATGCTTATGGAAATAAAAGTATTATATGAGCAACTGGCCAAAAACATAGCAGACAGTACAATAAAAAATGTGATAAAAAGCTCGCTGAACTATTTCAGGATTGCCCAGCAGCATATGGAGTATATGATCATGGAAGATAGATTTATACGGCTGGATGATTTTATTACGGGTATGACACAGGCCAATACGACGATGGAAGAGATCATGGATTATTCAGGGGAACATAATCTGGCTGCAGAAAGAACCTTAAATAAATATAAAAACACCTTTGAAGTTGTTTACGGAGTGTTAATCATCTTCTGTTTTTTCTTCTGTATAGTGATAAGTCTTGTTATTACAAAAAGTATTACAAAACCCCTTTTACAAATGGTTACTATTATGACTGAACTCACAAAAGGGAACCTTACCCGGTTCATGAATTATGAGAATTCAAATGAAATCGGGACACTGGCCAGAAATTTTGATAATTCCATTAGATCAATCCGGGAACTGGTAAAAACCACAAAATCGGCTGTTAACCAGAGTGCGAAAGTGAAGGAAGACCTGATTGTAAATGTAAAACAAACCTATTCCATAATCGCAGAAATAACCGCACATGTCGATTCCATCAATAAACAGATGGTGAATCTGAATGATGCTATTCTCACCTCTTCCGGGGTACTCGAAAAAATACATTCCCATATTCAATCACTGGCAGATCAGATTATAGACCAGTCAAATGCAGTGGAAGAGTCTTCTGCATCAGTGGCAGAGATGGTCGCATCCATCTCTAATGTTGCAAAAATAAGCATGGATAAAAAGGATGTTACCGATATGCTTGTCGAAACAACAGAAACAGGGGGAAGCAGGATTGAAATGACAAACGAACATATTCTGAAAATTTCAGACAATATTGACGTGATGCACCAGATGATCGAAATGATAAATAATATAGCAGAACAGACAGATCTGCTTTCCATGAATGCATCTATCGAAGCTGCCCATGCCGGGGAGCAAGGCAGGGGATTTGCCGTGGTTGCAGAAGAAATAAGAAAGCTGTCTGCCTCATCTGCAGATAATGTGAAACAAATATCCTCTACCTTAAATAAAATCGTCGAAGGGATAAAATCTACACAGGTAGCAAGTAATAAAAGCGGCGAAGCCTTTGAACAGGTAAAGAAAGAGGTAAAGACAGTAGCCGATGCCTTTATAGAGATTACACATACCATGAACGAATTATCAAGCGGGACAAATGAGATATTGAAATCAACGATGACCCTTTCAGATGTTTCTATAAAGGTAAGATCCGGGGCAGATGAAATGAAATCCGGGACAGGAGAGATCGGTAATGCCATAGAGGAAATCGATATTATTTCCACAACTATTTCGAGCAGCCTGATCGAGATTTCCAGGGCGATAAAACAAATAAATCAATCCATAGAGCAACTCTCGGAAATGAGTAAGCAGATCGATGATGCAATTGAAGATTCAAATAAAAATTTGAACAGGTTTCAAACATGAATATTTACACTAATTCTTGCTGTAATAAAAATACTTTTCCATAATTGTTTTTTATTTCATCCACTACTTTAAAACCCATTTTATGATAAAAAAGCTTTTTCCTTTTAAACGTGGTGCCATAGATATCCTGTAATCCATATTCCTTGCATTTTTCGATTACATACATATTGAATCCCCTTATGATATCCATGGCATTCGGAGGAACTTTTTCCCCGGTTGCACAGAGTGACAACACTTCTGCAAATTTATTCTGCGTATCGATCCTGTTCCTGGAAAATCCTATATATTCAAGCTGGAGTGTATTCTCTGTGTCCAGGTTAAGAGCAATCGATGCCCGGAGACCATTATTATTCTTGATTCCGAAAAGCAATTGCTTTTCATAGGGAAAAGGAGCCTTCATCCTGTTATTTTCCTTATAATAATGATCGTAAATCCACCCGTGTTTTGCACGGTTTACAAATGAATCATACAAAAGAAGTTCATGAGCTATAATATCCTGTTCGCTTTTTAATTGAAAGTATATAAAAGCTTCCATAATTATATATATCTTATCATTATATTCATACTCTGTATAGAAAAAAATTGACTTTCCGCTATTTTTAAGTATATTTAATAAGGGTGCTTGAAACACAGCTTCTGCTTTTTATTTATCGTTATATGTCTGTCTGTAAACGTATTAGAAAACATACAGAGAAAGGATGCAAAAATGAGAAAAAAGTTATTTCCTTACATACTTATCATTACAGTATTTATATTACTTCCCACACTGCCGGATGCACAGACGGCGTACCTCTGCGGGAGAGAGGATGCTGTCCAGGTCCTGGGCAGGGAATATATTGTATATAACAACATCTGGGGTTCCAACGCCGGGGAGCAGTGTATTGATGTGAATGGGACCAATTTTATCGTATCCCTTTCCACACACAACTCCAGCGGGGTTGCGGCATACCCGTGTATTTACAAAGGCTTTCATTACTGGCACAGCGAAACAGTGGATAGCGGTTTACCCCTCCGGATAAGTGAGACCGGGAGTGTGCCGGTTACCTGGGAGATCGCCGGGACAAATGCCGGCGGGACCTGGAATGCTTCTTATGAATCCTGGTTCAGCCAGGGCGGATCTGCCAATCCTGCAAATGGCGGGGAACTGATGATCTGGATCAATTATGCCGGGAGTGCCACCCCTGGTGGATCACAGGTGGGGACGGTTAGCCTGGAAGGATATACCTGGGATGTATTTTATGCAGACTGGGACTGGAACTATGTTGCGTACCGGACAACAAACCGTATGAATACTATCAGTTTCAATTTTAAATCCTTTATTGATGACGCAGTGTCCCGGGGATATTTAAGTCCAAACTGGTACCTCGATGCATTGGAAGCGGGATTCGAGATATGGGAAGACGGCCAGGGGCTCGAGTCTGTTTCCTTTACCGGGCATGCTTATACCAGCAGCGCAACACCGGAACCGACAGGAGGAAAAATCGGGGATGCCAATAACGATGGTTCGATTGATATTGTCGATGCCCTGCTTATTGCACAATACTATGTGGGTCTGCCTGCAGGGATTGTCAGGGAGTATGCAGATACAAATTGCGATAGAAGTATTGATATAGTTGACGCACTCCTGGTAGCACAGTATTATGTCGGACTTATCGAAGAGTTTTGTTAAGAAGGTGAGGGAGAGGATAAGAGAAAGGACCGGATGTGAATATCACTATCAAACCATTATCGGCAGAACTATTAAATGATTTTCTCTACTTTTTTGACAATATCACTTTTACAGAACATCCGGATTGGTCAATCTGTTATTGCTATTCCTATCATTTTACCGGGACAGATGAACAGTGGAATAAAGAATCTAACAGGGCATCTGCTATCCGGTATATCCGGGAAGGAAAAATGAAAGGATATATCGCTTTTTTAAAAGACAAACCAGTTGGCTGGTGTAATGCAAATGACAGGAAGAATTATGAGCGGATAATAAAATACCAGGGCACGGCGAAACCGGAAGACGGCAGGATTGCATCAATTGTCTGCTTTTTAATTGCACCCGGGTACAGGAGGAGGGGTATTGCAGAACAATTACTCGGCCGGGTGTGTGAGGATTATTCAGCAGAGAAGTATGATTATCTGGAAGCCTACCCGCGGAAAGATACCCTGTCGGATGAAAAAAATTATCACGGCCCAATGGCATTATATGAAAAATATGATTTTTCGATTGTAGACGAAAAGGATGATTTTTATATCGTGCGCAGGAAATTGACGCATGTTTGAGGCCACCCTGGTTACACTATTTCACCACAAGCACTTTTCTTATTTCCGAGATTCCCGGTGTGTTTATTTTAATAAAATATACACCACGTGCCACAATACGGCCGCCCCTGTTTCTCCCATCCCATGATATGAAATATTCACCTTTACTTTTTCTTCCCCGGAAGAGTACGTCAACAATATCCCCCTTCAGGTCGAATACGGTAATGGTAACGGTTCCTGACTTTGAAAGGACGTAATAAAGGGATACTCTTTCCCCCAATGCGGGATTTATTACATTATTAAGGATCGTGACATTCGATTCCTGCCTGATAATATCATGAATTGAAAAAGCCCAGGGAGTAAGGGTGCGGTACCAGTTGGATGCGTCCGGGTTTCTTACCCGGGCACAGTAAAGCTGTATTGCAGTAATTTCAAAGAGAAACTCTAAATCTGCATTATTTTCTATTTCGCTGTCATCGCCGGGAATTATATAATTTCGCAATTGGGCTCCTGCCTCCGTATCGTCAAGTTCCCTGGCATCCGGGTTGAAATATGGAACTAAACCATTATAATCTGCCGTATTGAATACAGGCAGCCATAACGTTCTTTTCAACCAGGTATCCGGTACATCAACATCAAAATGGAGTCTGACATCAAGTCCCGAGCCGGAAATATCATCATGTATATGCGCCTGCAGGGTGATATTCTGATCCTTAAGCCACCGGCTGCCGTTAAAGACACTGATATACCCGATACTTCCCATATCGGGGTCCTGTTCTGTTTCATCCTGCGCCCAGACCGGGTGAATCACGTTATTATCCGGATCAATCCCCAGTCCGATATCTGTGACACGGTGTGTTTGTGAAATAAGCGGCAGGCCGGCAGCATCTTCAAGGGCAGAGGTGGTGATTGTTTCCTGGTTGAATATTTCGTCTGCCGTGACATTTGCACTTAATGAAAGAAGTACTTCCTGTGTTCCCTCTCCCTGTGTGGTAATGCGTGTTCTGCCGGTTATTGTTGCGGCCCCGCTGTAACCGATGAAGTCCCCTGTGCTTATAATTCCCCCGCCGGGAGTCTGAACAGGTTCCGAAAAACAGACAAATATTTCGTCCTTCCCTGCCATTGCCAGGGTATATGAGATAATTGGAGGAGTCTGATCGATGGGAGATTCTCCGGTCGGGCCATCTTTTGTTTCGATTAATTCGGATGTCGGGACAAGGGCCAGGGTGGTGTTTTCTGCAAACCACCAGGCCGGGGTATTCTGTGTATCAAGATCCGGTCCTTCAACCAGGTCGATACAGAAAATGGTGTCCCCGGGAAAACTTCCCGTATGTATGTCCGCAGTCTCATACCCGGTAACAGAAGCAGTTACCCCGCTAAAAACATCGTTCAGATTCAGGGTTCCTTCAACTTCAGCCACAATCCGGTCTATTTTCCCGTTATTGTCCGTATCTTCTGTCCAGCTGTTTTTGATAACTGCCAGAGTGAATGTCCCCCATGTCCCGGTAATCGGATCGGACGTATCGGTGGACGGGAGGGATGTCTCTGCTGCATTTCTCAAGTCCCCTCCTGTTTGGAGG
>JAFGQK010000272.1 GCA_016935735.1 Spirochaetales bacterium
CCTGCCGGAAGATCTGTACCGGAAGGTGAAGCTGATTCACCATGATTTGAATTTTTTTAGTTTGGGGCAGATTGTACGGTTTTTTATCGGGGTGTTTTTTAAACTGGTAGATGAGTATGGGGAGGATATCTTGAATGAATTGGAAAGGATGTATAAAGAATGTGAAAAAGAAGCCAGGGAGAACCGTCTAACGTTGCGTGAGTATATGCGACAATTAATGATAGTTGTACAATATTTAATCCCGGGAAAAGGGATAATCACTGTTTATGACCATCGTTTTATGCCATTTTGGCGGTTAAGGCTTTAAAAACGTTAAAAACCACACACATCCTTAAAAACCAAACAACACTCTATCTCTTTATCAGAAAAATAACGAAACCGCCGAGGATACAACAAGACATACTAATGGAATAAAATTAACAGTTGAACACTCTGCATTGTGTGAATGGGTAATTCTTTGTGAACCTGCGGTAAAGGTCAAGTGGTATATTGATAATTCTATTGTAGCATCCGGGGGTATAGTTTATTCTGATATCATCAAATCGACTGTTTCAATTACAGGAAACTGGCCTTCTACGAATGGGCTATCATATTATACCAAAAGCAAAGATTTTTCAGGAACAGGAAACAAATCCTGGGAAAAAGGCGTAGCCTGGGAAAAACAAACCTATAAAATTAAAGTCGAGGTAAAAACAACCCGGATGTATGTCCCTTATACAGGAATGGAATATACAACAACAGAGGATAATCCTTACATTTATAAAGAAGAAACTTCCTTTACCAGTAAAAATGTTACTTAAATAAAATGTATGCTAAAAAACCACCCCTACTACATTGGCCCAGGGGTGGTTTTTAGCATCTTGATATTTTCCCCGGCTTGTAAACAACATCTATGTTGAGTATATTAGTACAGGATATAGAAATACTGATGAAAAATGGTACAATTGGGGCTCAACGAATGTTGAGTACTATTCAACTTGACATTACCGGTGTTGTACAGGGGGTAGGCTTCAGACCCTTTATCTACAACCTGGCTGTTTCGCTTGGCATCAGGGGATATGTGACCAACACATCAACAGGTGTCCGGATTGTTGCTTCCGGAGACAGGAAAACCCTAAAACAATTTAAAGATCATATTGCTACATGCCCCCCGGCCCGGGCAGCAATCGATACAATAGAAGAAACCCATTATACTGGTAACGATACATTCAGTTCTTTTTCCATTCAAAAAAGTAAAACGGAAAAGACAAAGTTTACCCGCATTTCCCCGGACCTTATGGTGTGTGATGATTGTATCCGGGAGATGCTGGATCCCGGGAACAGACGTTATTATTATCCATACATCAATTGTACAAACTGCGGCCCGCGTTATACCATTACCGGGGATGTACCGTATGACAGGCCATTCACCACCATGGCCCGATTCACCATGTGTCCTGCATGCAGGGCAGAATATAACAATCCGGGAGACAGACGTTTTCATGCCCAGCCGAATGCATGCCATGACTGCGGCCCCCACCTGTCCCTTCTCGACAGCCGCGGAGAAATAATACTGTCACCCGGGACAGGGGAAGAGTATGTGTCCTTTTTTTTAAAAATCGCAGAACTCATAAAGCAAGGGTACATAATCGCTGTAAAAGGGATCGGCGGATTTCACCTGGTCTGTGATGCAGAAAATGAAAAGGTTGTTTGTCTTCTCCGGAAACGGAAATACCGGGAGTATAAACCCTTTGCCGTTATGGTGAAAACTATCGCGATGGCAGAATCATGCGCCTTTCTGCATGAGGATGAAAAGAACCGGTTACGTAAAGGGGACAGGGCGATTCTGCTTTTGCCAGGAAAAGAAAAAAGCCCTATTGCACCATCGGTTGCACCCTCTACACACATTATCGGGATTATGCTCCCTTACACCCCGTTTCACTTCCTTTTATTTGAACATTTGGAGACCCCACTTGTCATGACAAGTGCCAATATTTCGGAAGAACCGATAGTCCATACGAATGGTGATGCGCTATCCCGGCTCCAGGGGATTGCGGATTTTTACATTACCGGGAACAGGGAAATTCTCATACGCTGTGATGATTCAGTGACGCGGATATGGCAGGGGAAAGATTATTTCCTCCGCCGGTCGCGGGGAATCGTCCCCTCCCCTCTTTTCCTTCATCATACATTCAAACAGAATATCCTTGCACTGGGAGCTTCCCAGAAAAATACCATCTGCCTTGGAAAAGCAAACCAGGCGATTCTTTCCCATCATATCGGGGATCTGGACGATGAAAGAACCTTTGAATCATTCTGCCAGGCAATCAGGCATCTTTCCCATGTTTTTGACTGTAAACCAGGGGTGATTGCCCATGATTTACACCCACAGTATGTAAGTACCAGGTTTGCCCTTGACCCGCCATCAGAGTTCCTGTTCATTAAAAAAATAAAGCATACAGGAATTCAACACCACCATGCCCATATCGTGAGCTGTATGGCAGATAATAACATCACCGGAAAAGTAATCGGTATTGCCCTTGATGGGACAGGTTACGGACCGGACAATACAATCTGGGGCGGGGAAATTCTTCTTGCAGATGAAAAAGAATACCGGCGTATTGCAGCACTATCCCCGGTACCGATGCCGGGAGGGGAAGCGGCAATAAGAAAACCATGGCGGATGGCCCTGTCCTGTCTGTATCATGTATACGGGGAAAACTGGGAATCGCATATTCCTGCCGGATGGAAAGACCTCAACCAGGATGAAATCAGGCTATCCCTCTATCAGATCAAGGAAGGAATCAATGCCCCCCTCACATCGAGCTGCGGCAGGTTATTCGACAGCATTGCTGCACTGTGCGGATTAAGGTTTATTGCCTGTTATGAAGGGCAGCCGGCAATAGAACTCGAACAGCAGATTGATAAGGAGTATACTTCTTCCTATGAGTTTGAAATCAATGCCTATGATGATCTTTTTCTTATTACCTTCCATAATGTCATCAATCAGGTACTTTCTGATGTGAACAGGGGAATAAGTACAGGAGAAATTGCAGCACAATTCCATAATGGTCTTATCAACATACTCCATAATGCATGCTGCATTGCAGGAAATAAAACAGGTATAGACCGTGTTGTATTAAGCGGTGGCTGCTTTATGAATATGTATCTTCTTGAAGGGGTATACATGAGTCTTGTCTCTTCCGGTTTCAAAGTGTATATTCATAACAGAATTCCCTGTAATGACGGCGGGATATCCTTAGGCCAGGCGGTTATTGCAGATCACCGTGAATAACGACTTCATCATGGTTGAAGATTTCTATGCAGAAGGAGAAAAAATATGTGTCTTGCAATCCCCATGAAAGTGATAGAAAAAACAGGCAACAACGGAAAAGTCCAGGCCGGCAATGTGACATATGATGCAAACTTCACCCTTATCCCTGATGTCCTTATCGGGGAATATGTCCTTATTCATGCAGGATTTGCCATTGAAAAGCTTGATGTTGTGGAAGCAGAAAAAACCCTCGATCTTTTCAGGGAGATGTACGATAACCAGGATGATTAAATATGATTAAATATATTGATGATTTCAGACAGGAAATTCCTGCTCAAAGAACAGCACGGTGGATAAAAGATAGTGCACCGGCACAGCAGATACAGATCATGGAAGTCTGTGGTGGACATACAAATGCAATTTTCAGGTTTGGTATACGGGAACTGCTTCCCCGGTCTATTACCCTGATAAGCGGGCCAGGCTGCCCTGTTTGTGTTACTTCCAACCAGTATATAGATACTGCAATTGAACTTGCCGGACAGGAAGACGTAATTATTGCAACCTTTGGTGATATGATACGGGTGCCCGGATCGTATTCAAGCCTTTTAAAAGAGCGGACAAAGGGTCATGACATAAGGATATGCCTTTCTCCAATGGATGCAGTGAACATTGCACAGGAAAATCCCCGTAAAAAGGTTGTTTTTCTCGGGATCGGGTTTGAAACGACAGCACCGGGGATCGGTGTTTCCGTTATGCAAGCCCATTCAGCCGGATGCAACAACTACTCTATCCTCTGTGCCCTCAAGACAATGCCAGAGGCATTGGCTGCACTCATGGAATCAGAAGACGTACATATCCACGGATTCATCTGTCCGGGGCATGTTTCTGCCATTACCGGGCTTGCCATATATGAACCCCTGGCAGAACATTATCACATTCCCTGTGTGGTTTCCGGATTTGAACCGACAGATATTTTAACGACAATAGAGATGATTGTCCGCCAAATTGTTTCCGGGAAAGGTGTTGTGGAAAACCAGTATAACAGGGCAGTAAAATACCAGGGGAATGTAAAGGCAAAAGAAATTATGGAACAGGTCTTTACTCCCTGCGACAGTACCTGGCGCGGGATCGGGGTGATTCCCGGGAGTGGTCTTGCATTGAATGACACCTACAGGGAGTTTGATGCATTAAGGCAGTTTTCCATAGACCTGCCGGAAGAAAAGGAAACCCCCGGTTGTATTTGCGGGGATATTATGCGTGGCGTGAAAACACCCCCGGATTGCAGACACTTTGCAAAAACCTGTACCCCGGAAAATCCGAAAGGCTCCTGTATGGTGAGTGCAGAAGGCACATGTGCTGCGTATTACCGGTACAGGGAATAGCTAGCTATCTAGCTATCATTATTTCTTTGCAATTCCCAGGATTGTCAGGTCATCATATTGCTCATCCTCATTCAAATAAGCAAAACCGACATATCCTTCATATTCAGGTTTTTTCGACAATTCAATCCTTTTATTAAAATAGTATCCATACTGCATAAAATGCTCTTTAAGGAATTCATCCACCTTTGCATCAACAATAACCCAGTCATCGATTGTTGCTGCCGGATTCTTGTACAGCCTGAATATTTTTTCAACAGATACCAAAGCCATGATAATGTCATGAACATTACCGTTTAATGTTGAAAAATCGAAGGTAATTTCTTCATCCGGATTATGATGTTTCACAAGATTATAGGTACTCTTATGTATAACGGCTTCAATAATTGCATAGAGACGTTTTATACTGAATTCTTCTCCTTCATCACCCTTTTTATGGGTCTCATTATGAACTTCTCCGATTTTTAATGACGGTTCATCACAGACGATTTTTTCGAACTTACTGTTCCGGAAAAGTCTTTTTGATTCATCAAAACCGTCACTGAACAGGAAAAGAATATCCCCTTTGTGGAATTTTTTCGCTATTTGTTGAAAACCGGACTGCATCTGGATTAGATCGGTGGCAAACACCCCTGCTGCGGGAGCTTCCGGGAGTTTGAATTGAGCCATCTTCCGGGTTTTTACCGAATAGAGATGCTGTACATTATCACCTGCATTACAGAAATATCCCGCACCGGTTTTCATATTGTAAAGGATAATGATAAGTGCGGCGAATCTCCCTTTAAATTCCCTTTCAATAAGGGTATCGTTGATTTTGTACACAAGTTCATTTATTTTTATGCCATGTGTTTTTAACGACCAATCATGAAAATAATCATTAAAAATAGTGGCTACTTCGACCATAATAAGCGCCGCCGGAACACCTTTCCCTGCAACATCACATTTTATTATTGCATAATACTCATTATCCAGTTTCCTGAAATCAAAATAATCACCGGAAACCCCTTTTGCCCCCTCATAGTATCCAAAAAATTCCACATTTTCATTTATTTCTGCTCCAGTTGAACCCTTTTTCCCCTGTGCACCTTCTTCCAGGGGAATAAACATCTTCTGAATCTCTTTTCCCACAATAAGGTCTTTTCTTGCCACCTCTGCCCTGGCAAGCCCGTCCTTCATCTGGAGGATGTTGTCTGAAAGAAGCCCTATCTCGTCTTTTCGCTTTATATCGATCGTCACATTTATCAGATCGGATTTATCTTCCGTATCCCTGATTTTCGCTACAAACCTGGCAAGTTTTTTAATTGGGCTAATGGTGATGGATGCAAGAAAAATAGCCCCGATTATTCCAAGTCCGATTGCAATAAGGGAGATAACGAATATCCGGACTAAAAGCTCGTTTGTGGAACTGGTGATAATGGAAAGCATTTTTTCTGTTGATAGTGCAACCCTGACCATTCCCCGGAAATAAATATCTTCACCGGGAAGCCGATAGACAATCGGCCGGTAGAAGGTATACATTTCTTCTATTTTTTCTTCCGGGGAAAATTTTGGTACCGATCCCTTAAACTTTGAACTGATAGTTTTAAGCTTTTCTTTAATTGCCGGCTGCTTTTCTTCCAGGGCCCGGTCTATTTCATCAATTGTTTGTTTTGATTGTTGATCGGTCTTCCTCATAAGCGCGATTTTTTCGTTAATGAGTTGATCTACAAGATGTGCCTCTTCGGCCACCTCATCGGTGGCCTGCTTATTCACCTTTTCACGTATTTCTCCTGTAAGTCTGGAAATATCATCGGTAAGGATGGATATTCCCTGTTCATACTCCTCTGTATCAATCAGAAATCCTATATCCGGGTTATTTGTCCCCCAGACATATTCATATTCATCCGGGAATCTGGATCCGAATTTACTAATCCCGGTGATTGTTGCATGAAGCGCTTCCTCCATTGCTTTACTCTGATCCGGGAGTGAGATAAGTTCACCCTGATCCTGTCTTGGAAGAGACACCTCTGCCCCGGCAGCAAGACTCCCGAGAAGAACTTCCACCTGTTTAAGCAGACCATCTGTCAAATTTTGACGCTGGGTCTGGATCATATAAAAGCTTAAGGTAATGGAAAGCATAAGAATAACAAGCAGGACCAGGATGGTAATAAGAAATGCAAACTTTATTCTTAACCCCAGTCCTTTTGTTTTTAAGCGGGAAATTCGCTTTATTTTTTTTATCTTTCTTTCTTTTCCTGACATAACAGCATGTACCTCCGCTTCAAGCATCAGTCCTTCTCTATATACTCCTGCAACCTTTTTCATGGAAACAATAAAAAGCAGGCCAAACAGGATCACTAAAAGCCAGATAAATAGTTCATTAATACGTATGGAAAGAACCGGGCTGTAAAATTTTTTCCAATCCGGTTTATATGGCTCATAATTTTCCGGTAACATAATGATGGTGCCAGGAGATTTATACTCAATTCTTCCACGGTATACATATAATCCCCTTGTTTCATGCTCAATCACCAGCCGGTAAATATCTTCATCCAGATCCAGGACCAGATTATCGATTGTTCTGTCATCCCGAATAGTATATGCATTTTCATCCAGGGTGAAGGTATAGTCATATGGTTTTTGTGCATCCCTGTCAATAAAAATACGGGATACTTTCCCATTTGCAAAAAAACCACGGCCGGTTATTCTCCAGACAACCTCATTTTCAGGATTCAAACTGGAATAAATACTGTTTACAATCGTCACAGGAATATATTTATTCAGTTTAAAATAGATTGATGCCACTTCCCCGGGATTGCCAACATGATCTATTGCGCGTACAGAGAATCCGTAAACTCCATTATCATAGTTCCTGTACGATCTTTCTGTTTGAAAACCTTTTATTGCTCCACCCGGCCTTTTCATTTGCCCGGGATCAAGAGATGAAATATCTACGGCAAGCCGGGTATTGATTCTTTCCAGTTCATATGAATAGCCTGCCACATCATTATCTTCCGGGGGAATCCATGACAGGGTAAAGGTGTTTGATACAAGAAATCCTTCTGCATCCGTCTCCTGTTCCCGGAATGTGACAGGATCCGGTGCTTTTGTGTCCAGGATATATGAAACAGATGTTGTAGCAGAGTAGTTTCCTGCATAATCTGCTGCCTGAAGATGAAAATACCAGGTACCATCCCCGGGAACAACAAACGTATCCTTTGTTGTATCATTTGTCACTTCTTTCATCTCTGCTCTTGAAGCGTACGCTTTGTTTGACCAGATATATAAAAAATGGGAGATGCCGGAAGCATCCCTGGGTATGGACCAGTTCACGATAATTCTTTTTTCATTTCCCGGTTTTCCCGGACTGAAATCTTTCGTATATATCTTTGGCATATCCACAAATTGATCAGGCTGTAAAAAAACAAGCCGGGATGAATCCCTGTACTTGTTTTCCCAGAATATATAAAGAAAATTCTTTATCTGTACAGGAGATGGAAAACGTGAATCCCCGGGGATACTGTAGGAAAGATCGCTTTTCTCCATGATCCATTCTGATCCTTTTTGTTCTGCAATCCGTATACGGTTGTTCCCCGGGTCATCCGACCAGAGAAGGTAGGTATTGTAATTAAAAGAAAAAATCCGGGGTGAAAAACTTGTATATTTATTATCAGTAATACGCTTCTCCGATACAAGGATTCCGTAGGTATCAATCTCTGCGAGATGAATCTGGGTGTTCTGCAAGCCCATCTTTCTTTCCCAGGTAATATAAATTCTGTTCCCTATGGTATTGATAAAAGGCCTCTGGTTATCAAACAGGGACTGACTTACTTCTTTTCCATCAATAACCTCGGAAAAATCCGTAAGGAGTTTTGACGTTGTCCAGGTATTTCCCCTGGTATTACTCATTTTGAGATAAAGCTGGTAGCCGGTTTTTTCACCTTTTTTCCTTGCCTGGAACACGACATATTCCGTTCCCTTAACATAACAATACGAAGGTAAAAAATTAACACCGAGTGCATCATCCGGGGTAACGAATAATCTGAACTGCCCTGTATAATTCCTGCTGGAAAACACTGAATTATCCAGGGACAAATAATAGAGAGAGATATCAATATCGGAAATTGCATGGGTGACAAACAACATAAATTCTTCGTTTTCCCTGATAAAAATTTCCGGCGATAACGCGGGCTGTAAAGATGTAATTGATGTTGTTACAAAGCTTTGCCCTTCATCTTCTGAATAAAAGAGAGTGGTTTTATTTTCTGATACAGTCACCGCAATATAAATATTTCCTTTATTCGTAACAGCAAGGGAAAAAATCTGTATTTCTTTTTCAGAAAAGGGAAATGGCCCGGCAAACCTGTTGTTTTTTTTCCATCTTTTCATATCTCTGGTTGTCCATAATGTCAGGTAAATAAATCCCAGTTTATTTTTGTATTCAAACTCCTGCCAGACAAGGGCAATCATTCCGCCGCCTGATTCTGCCTGGATAAAGCGTGCATTTGACGTTACCAGTAGAGAAGGGTCTTCCCAGTTAAAATCCTGTGCTGCAAGGAATAGCGGGGAGAAACCAAGGAAAAAGGAGATAATAAAAACAGATTTTTTTTGTATCATATATCCCTTTTTTTAATCAGCAAGAAGTCCCATATCATCGAACAAATCCTTTGCTTCCCTGTTATCCGGATCAAGACGAAGCGCCTCCCTCAGGAGCTGTTTTGCAAGGGGGAAATATTCAAACTGCCTGTTCACCACATACGGCTTTGCCTGTGCGGTCAGTTCTTTTGATCTTTTCTTTTCAGCAGCAGTGGGAGGTTTGAGTTTGATACCTAATGCATATTCAAATTCCGTAATAAGTGCTCTTAATCCCCGGTAATTCGGATCAATCGTTTCAAGGTCTTTTAAATCATAGTACGCATCAAGCTTATCTTCTTTTGTACTGCTTAATTTATTTCTTGCTTTATCCATCTGTTCTTTAAAAGTCTTTTCAAAATCTTCACCGGTTTCTTTCCGTATAAAAAGATCTAAAAGCCGTGCATCTTTATTATGGGGAAATTGTGCCAGTATGGGAAGGAGTTTTGTCGATGCATCTTTAAATTTTACCTGGGCACGGTCATTTTCTCCTGCCTTTTTTAACCGGATTCCTTCGTTATAATCCTCTTTCGCAAGGTTATAAAGCTGGCTCATCTCTTTATAAAGAGGATCGGTTTCATTAATTGTTCTTCCGGATTCAATTTCATATGCAGATTGTGCATAGGCAAGCCAATCCAGGATTTCGGTGTTTTCTTCATCCTTTATTTCTTCCCATCGCTGAAGAGCCCGGAGAAAAGTACTGTACGCCTGTTCATAAAAACCTTTGGTATAATAGTCCCTCCCTTCTTCCACGAGTTTCCGGACTTCGCTTATCATGAGTCTGTTTTCTTTCTCTTCCACATCATTCTTGAATTTCTCTATCTGATCCTTTTTGCGTCTTGCTTCCGAATCTTCCTGAAACATAAGTGATTCATTATATGCAGCTATTGCCTCGTCTGCTTTTGACAGTGCCCTTCTGAAATCATTTACCCTGTCTGCTTTCCGGGCTTCATCATTCCTTAAATCGGCAAGACCTTTAAATTTACTAGCCTGAAGGATGTTGTTTTCTGCGATTCTTCGCTGTTCTTTTATTTTATTTCCCAGGCTGTCTGTTTTTTCATAAAGAATTGTTGCATCATCCATTATTCCGTTAAAACCGGGATCGACCTCTTTCATATCTTCCCATTCATCTTTGATTTTTTGGAGTTTTCCGGATATAAATGAAAGTGCATGACCTAATTTTATAAAGTTTTTAACCCGCTCATCCGGGTAATAAACAATATGGTACTGTTCATGTTCAATACCATTTTCAAGCATATCTTTTTCCTGTTCATACATCTCCTCTACTTCATTGTACATGCGGGAAAGATAGGTAAATTTTTGGTTGACAATAGCAGAAGCTTTACCGGTACAGAGCGCGAGGATTGATTCTGCTCTTGTTGTATCAAAATCGAGAGAGGTCTTTTCAGATCTTTCCTGGATATAGCTTTCCCAGTCATCTGATAGTGTACTGATAATCTCTTTATACTCTTGTAACGCTATTTCAAGGTTATTATACTGTTTTTCTGTTGGAATTTCCGACGTTTCAGATAGTTCCTGAAAGGAAAATACATCCGGCAGATTTTTAATAAAATAAAGGTATGCAAGGATTTCTTTCGCCCTTTCCTGTACATCCATAAAATACCGGAAAGAATCCCCTATTATCCAGTTCCCTGTTGTCTGTAAAGAATAGTCTGATGGAGGTTTCTGCCGGAGATCAAGAAAATATGCAACAGGGAGTACGAAGTTTATGATTTCAAATGAACATTTTAAAGAAAATTCAGCTTTTGAATATTCTCTACTATTATATTTGGATTTTCCCTGTTCCAGGAAAATCCCTGCTTCTTTCACATAGGTATCCTTTATTCCTGTATTTAACATATCGATAAGTGTATTGAGTGCATAAAGGATTCCCTCTGTTTCACCACTTGAATCCCTCCCCATAACAATCTGATAGGTATATTTCAGATAGAGGATTGTATTTTTCGCTTCAATTCTTTCTTTTAATGTATCATTCCGGGATTTAATTAATAACGCAGCATCTTTAATGGAATCACGGTATTCATTGATAGTAATACAATTATCCAGGATATTAAGGGGGGATGGAACATCATGTTCCTGGTCAAGGAACGAAACCGCAGTAAGGATTTCATCGGTTTTTGTGGTTATTTCCTGACCAATCGACATAAATGAGTTTGATAATGTTAAAAGTGCCGTATATGCCTGATCCAGATCGGTTTCGACAATCGTACCAAATTGGGCTGACTCATATTCATTCCTGTGTAAATCACGGGGCGGTACCCTGGAAAATCCGGATATGTAGGTTTTCACTGCCAGAATAAACTCCCTTGAAGAGAGTTGTTTCAATGCCTCCTCCATTATCTCTTCAAATAGATTAAGATTAACAACCAGATTTGCACCTTCTTCTGCATAGGAAATACTGTTCTGTATCTCAATATTAGGCTCCGGATAAATTTCCTTTATTTCTTCAATAAGGTCCCGTCCTTTTTCTACATCCTGTTCTTCATACAGTGTTGTGATAAGTTCTTCATATTTTTTATTAAAAAGCTCCATAATCGCCATTATCTTATTGGAAAGCTTTACCGCTTCCTCAACTTTTTCAGGGTCCTCTTCAATAACCTGGGAAATAAGAATAAGGGCATCATTATATTTTTTCTGGTTAAATAGTTCCTTTGCCTGTTCAAGCTTATCCTCCTTTTGTCCTGCTGCCTGAACAGGGGATAAGAAAATAATGAAAAATAGAAGTATAAAAGCGAAAAAAATATACTGTTTCACCTCAGTGCACTATTTCTGTCTGTTAATTAACCACCCTATTAATAATTTATCATATTATCGGTAAAAAAAAAGTGAAAAACTCCTCTTTAAAATCAATTATTGACATAACTTTTTTTTTTCCGCCTATTTTTCGGGTTAATGATCCGATAATAATGATGCACATATCCTTATGGATGTCATCCTTTAAGGATATCTCTGTATAAAAGAAAATAAAAATGATTATATTGATTATATTGGATTTAATTTGTAAAAAAATGTATATTATAGATATGGGGATAGTATGATGAAAAAATTCCTCTTTTTCATTTGCTTGTTACTCCTGTTTCTCCCTTTTATTTCATACACAGATATATACTATGAAATCAGCGATCTTTTTCAAATATTTGAAGACCCGAATACCGGACTTACTATATTTCCGACTCTTCTTATTCCCCTTGGAGGGAAATATGAAGGGATGGGCACAGCATTTACCGCAATGGCAATTGATTCAGGATTTATTGAATCCAATCCAGCAGGGAGTGCAATGCTCGACCGGGATGAAATTTCCCTCCATCATCACAGCTGGATAGCAGATTCGAATCTGGAAGGAATTATCTATACTTCCAGAATAGACAATCTCGGATTCGGTATTTGCGGAAAATTTCTCTTTATTCCTTTTACTCATTATGGTGAGTGGGGTGCAATAGAATCCAAAGGTATCATTTCCGAATCCATTGGAATACTGAATGTTTCTTACAATTTTTTTAAGAATTATTACTTTAGCGGCCTGGCCCTTGGTTTGAATATCAAGGGTGCTTACCGGGATATACCGGAAGTTATTTATCCGGGCCAATCGATAACAGCAGGAATGGCCGATGTCGGTATCCTGACAAGATTCAATTTTCTCAAATTCTTTGCATCAAGAACCCGGAATTTTTCGATAGGGCTTGCTGTAAAGAATATCGGAATCCAATCGGTGGAAGATCCTTTACCCATTCTTTTTTCCAGCGGGATTGCATACTCTTTTATAAAACCGGTAACATTTTCCCTGGACTTTAACCTGCCGTTCAGCTTTAATCCGGAAGATTACCCTGCCGAACAATGGTATATTGCGACCGGGGTAAATATCGTTATTACTGATTTTATTTCAATGCAGACAGGCTTTCGCTTAAAAGAAAATCCCCATGTATCATTAGGGTGTGCTGTAGAAGTAAAACAATTTTCAATTATAACAAACTATAACCTGGATTTAAGCGGCAGTTTTAATCCCCTTGATAAGTTTAGTATTGAAATGAAAATAAAATTGGGGCATGAGGATGAGATATTGCGTCAAAAAGAGATTGATAACCTTTTTGCCCGGGGAATCGAAGCATATGCTAATGGAAATTATATTCTGGCACTTGAATACTGGGAGAAAGCCCTCGAACTTGACCCGGAATTCATTCTTGCCCAGGAATATATAGAAACAACAAAAAAATATCTTGAACTTCAGGAAGAAATGGAAGAAAAACAGGAAAACATCAAAGAGGAAGAATAAGACATATTAAGATTTTCGCACCGGTGCGAAAATCTTTCAGGAAACCTCACCAGGGATTTGCTTCTGTCCAAC
>JAFGQK010000273.1 GCA_016935735.1 Spirochaetales bacterium
CCGGATCCTTTCTGGATCTGATGTAATTACAGGTATAAATTATTTCCTGCTTCTCTTGATTTGGGTTGTGGGCGTAGCCAACGCTGTAAACCCCTGTAAACCCATAGTTTTAGGTATCTTGTTTTTTTTCCTGCGGAAAACTTTGGGGTTTGAACCACGGAAGAGGATAATTCCGGGACATAAAGAACCTCTTCATTTAAAGAAAATAAATCTATTTATTTAAAAAACAAATGAATTTTTTGGAAAAAAGTCAGAAAAGAATTTAAAGATAGAGGTATTTTCTTGTTAAAATACCATCCATGATTTTTTTTTCTCTTTCTATCATACTTTTATTTATCTCCGAAAATCATGCCCCTTTCAAACTTTAAAACACTTTGCTTGACAAATATATCTATTTCTGTAATAGTAATGCCAGTATAATGGATTATTCATAATACAAGGAAGATATGAGTATGTGGTTTCAAAAAAAGTTTTTATTAGCAGGTGGTTTTTTTCTTTTTTTTCTTTATTTACCGGTTTCAGCACAGGAAATCATCACATCGAATGAGTATTTCGAGAAGGTTTCCGGGCTTTACGGCAAGGTAACGGATTATGAAGCAGCATTGAAAATAACACAGGTAGATTCTATTATGAAGGGGAATATTTTTTATAAGAACCCGAATCTTGTCCGGATAGATTTTACCGAGCCCAAAGACCAATATTTGCTTGTGAACGGGGAAGCACTTTCGATTCATATTCCCAAGCATTCTGTACTCCTCAAACAGTATCTCCCGCGCCGGAGCAGTGCTTCTCTGGAAGCAATGGCAAGCAGCCAGGGACTTATTTACTTAAGGAATAATTATAAGATTGCATATGTTGTCGGTCCTGAGCCTATACCCCTGGAAGAAGGTTCCAAAGAGATGGTGGTAAAACTCAAATTCCAGTGGCGGGCTTCGGCAGAGGGATATAAGGATATAGAGATATCCTTTAGTGAAGAAGGTCTTATACGCCGCGTCATCGGAATAACTGCAACAGGCCTTCATGTTCAGTTCGATTTTACAAATATCAAAATAAATCAGGGCCTGCCGGAGGAATATTTTAATATTGATGATCCTCCCTCGGCATATGAATATAAAAATTTTCTCTTTGGAGACGAAGATTAGTATATGGAGTTATTTGGGGAAAAACTGCGGGAAATACGTGAAAGCAAGAAATATACAATCGACCAGGTAGCGAGGGAAACCCGTATTTCAAAACAATATCTCGAAGCACTGGAAAATGAAGATTTTCAGGTATTTCCCGGTGAAACCTATCTTATTGGATTCTTAAGGAGTTATGCTGAATATCTTGATCTGGATCCCGATCATTATGTAAACTTGTATAAAAATATTAAAATCCAGGAACAGCCCATACCATTTAATGAACTTCTTGATATGAAAAAGAAGTTATCTCCCTTTTTAATCGGTCTTGCCGCTTTCCTGGGTGTTGCCCTGGTTGCCGCTATCGGGGTAATCCTGTTTTTCACCCTGTTCAACAAAACGGTGGATACCGGTATTGCAAATACCACTGACTTGCCTGTTAAGAAGGAGGATGGGGAGATATTCAGGTTTCATGATGAGGTCATGACAGAATGGTTCCGTAAAGGAGATCTCATTTTAGTTGAATTGGGGGAAAAGGAATACCCGGTAGAGGTAATGGCAACAGGCAGGGAAGCCGATCTGAAGGTAATGGAAAAACCGGTTCTCCTTTCCATGGGGATTGAACAATCATTTGATCTTAATGAAGACGGGAAACTGGATCTGAGTCTTGTCTGTAATGATTTTAAAGAAAGTGAATATGGGAATGAGGTGAACCTCGGCTTTTATAAAATAAATGTATTAAAACTTGTTTATACAGAAGATGAACTGGCAGCGAAAGAAACAGATGAAACGATTGATGCGGATACCACGAAGGAAACAGGAGTACCGGAGTCCGGGGAGACACCCAGTCCAAAGCCTGAAATTACCCCTCGTGAAGAACCTGCTCCCAGTCCGGAAAATACCCGCCGGAAAGAAGAGACCCCCAGCCCGAAGCCGGAAATAACGCAGGGCAGGGAAGAAACCACTACCAGTACCGAAGGAATGACAGGTGCCGGCGATTCATCTTTATTGGTGAACAATGTAAAAATAAAACAGGATACAAGGAATGTAATCGTTGAAGCCGCAAAACCGGAATCGTTCACCATTTCCATTGAATTCAGGGGATATTGTAATTTCAGTTATCAAATTGATGAGAAGCCCCGTGAGTACAGGTTCTTTTTAAAAGATGATTCAGTGAGTTTAAGTGCTGCAAGAGAAGTGATGCTGTGGATCTCAAATGCAAATTCCGCGAAAACGACAATTGCCGGTCAATCTGTGGTAATGGGCAAGGCAGGGCAGGTGGTGACTAAACTGGTGTACTGGATAAAGGATGAAACAGACGGGAAATACCGTCTGGAAATCGCCTCTGTGTATTAAGAGGGTCATAAAATTCGCAGGATCATTTGCTTTACTATTTCTTCCATTTTGTTATAATCAGATTTTTATGAAACACAAAGGTTGATGCATGAAAGGAAAGTTCGTTATATTCGGGGCAGGTATTGCTGCTTTTATCGGCATAATTCTGGTAATACTGTGTACACAGGGGACATCCGGTACCAGTCTGGAATTCCGGGTTATTGATGTGGTGAGTAAGAATTGGGTATGGGATTTTACTGCAAAACTTCAGGACCGTTTTATAAAGGGGTATTACCAGTCAAACACAGGTCCTGTCGTGTACCGGTTTACCGGACTTAAGCCGGGAAATTGGACACTTGAACTTGATGCACCCGGTTATGTGCCGGTGGAATTTCCTGTACAGATCAAGGATGGAAAAAATAATATAGAGTCTCCCATCGAAATGACAGGCTATGAAATACCCGGGCTTGTAGAGATATTTGTATTCAAGGAGTGGATTGGTAATGAATTGATTCTTAATCCCCGTCCCATCGATGCAGAAGGATTAGGCATCGGCACTCACCCGTGCCTCGATATGTGGTTCGGACTCAAGATATCTGTCCAGGTAAAAAATGGAATTCTTATAAAGGAACCCACAGAAAAAGGGAGTGAGCGGGGGGAAGAGCTTTTCAAGGGGAAGTGCGAATGGGAGTGGGATCCGGACCCGGATACCTATTACCGCTATCTCGTGAAGGTTCCCTTTGAAAAAGTAAAAAAACACAATGCACCGTATCATGTCTATGACTATGTAATCGTGTTCCCCGATTCGAGGAAAATCAGCAGGA
Source organism: Spirochaetales bacterium (assembly GCA_016935735.1). Lineage (GTDB taxonomy): Bacteria > Spirochaetota > Spirochaetia > SZUA-6 > JAFGRV01 > JAFGRV01. The sequence continues at coordinate 3,278 of JAFGQK010000273.1, forward strand.
ATGAACTGGAAAGTAAAATGGAAAAAGCATTATCATTACCCGGCGAAGCAGAGTTAAGGATTTTTCTCGATTCTTTGCAGGATAAGATTACCTATTTTATTTCCACAGACTGGAATCAACCTGCGGGCAAGTGATGATAATAACAGGATATAAAATGCCCTGGCCGGCATCCGGGCAATTGAGCCTGGAAGAGGAGGAATAAGTTGATAAAAACAGTAAACCTCACAAAGAAATACGGTAAATTTACTGCGGTAGATCATTTACATCTAAACATTCCGGCAGGAGAAATTTACGGTTTTCTGGGGCCGAATGGTGCAGGGAAAACAACCACCATCATGATGCTCCTGGGTATTACAGAACCGACAGAAGGAGAAATATTCCTCTTTGGAAAGAAATATACTTCTTCAAAACTTACGCAACGGAAAAGAATAGGTGTTGTCCCGGAAAAGCACCCCAGGGGAATGTGGAAATGGATGACAGCAAAAGAATACCTGGAGTTTTTCGGCAGGCTTTTTAAGGTAATGGATATGAACAGGCGAATTTCCTATCTCCTGGAAAAGGTGGGACTTCTTGCGGTGCAGGGGAAAAGGATAAAAGGCTTTTCCCGCGGGATGCTCCAGAAGCTGAGTATTGCCCGGGCTTTAATTCATGATCCGGATATTCTTTTTCTTGATGAGCCGATCTCCGGGCTTGATCCGATAGGAATAAAAAAGGTAAGGGATCTTATTCTTTCGGAAAACCGTGAAGGGCGGACTATTTTTATATCATCACATCTTCTTTCGGAAATGGAAAAAATCTGCCATCGGGTGGCAATTATTTTTAACGGCAGCCTTGTTGCAGAGGATAATATGGAAAATCTTTTTTTAAAGATAAAAAAGGAAAAAGAGATGATTATCGAGCTCGAGTCCCTGCCGGAAGGAGTAGCAGACCAGATGAAAATACTGGATTTCATTTATGATGCAAAAAGCCTTGGGAATACATTATATTTAAAGGTATCCAGGGATTCGGATTTTAGAAAAGACATTTCACGGTTTCTTATTCAGAAAGATCTTGTACCTTTAAAAATAGAGGAAAAAGCCCTTTCCCTGGAAGAGGCTTTTACCACCATTACACAGGAAAATGTAGCAATTCTCGCGGGTTTAAGAGGTGGAAAATGAAAACCAGATTACATGCAGCAAAAACAATATCGGAACGAATGCTTTTTGAAATGTTCATTCACCCCTGGTTTTACCTTTTCCTTACCCTTACCCTGTTAAGCGGTTTATCCGTTATACTGATGTTTTTACAGTCAATCGGGTCGAGTGGGGTGATTAAAATAAGCCTGGGGGAATTGAACAATCCTTATATCGAGTTTCTTCTTTTAAGTTTCGGGTCAACTTTCTTGGAGAAATTATTCAGGGAAGGCCCCTTTTTCTTTGCCCTGTGCTATTCCAGTTATCCTGTTTTTCTTTATCTTTCCATGAGTACTGCATTCAAGTTCGGATATGAAAAAAATGTCGGTGCTTTTGAGTTAATCAGCTATGGTCCGGCAGACGGGACTTCATGTTTTATGGCATTTTTAATAAGAAACACCGTTGTTACCCTTTTTATGTTCATTATTCTCTTCCTTTTCTTTTCACTCAGTGCTATTCTGAACAACCTTGTCCTGGGATATACCTTTTTTTATGCCTTGCTTCTGCTTTTCTTTTTTTTCATTGCCATGCACAGTTATGTCATATTTTCTTCTTCACTCTCAAACAGTGCGGCTTCTGCACTTGCCATTTCCATTATTTTCTATATTATCTTCTTTTCCCTCCAGATCGGGGTTTTCCAGATAATGCAGAAAGACGTAAGATATTATTCTCTTGCCATTTCCGGGGCGGTACAGTGGATTTCCCCGGTCTATTACTGGTACAGGGGCATGGAAGCAGTTGAATATGGGAATATCCCGGGGTATTTTCTTTATCTCCTGATTCTACTCCTGCTGTCGTTTCTCCTCCTCCTGGCAAGCCACTTTATCATTAAAAAGAAGGGGGTGTACGGATGAAACGTGTTATTCTGTGTGTGTTGATATTTTTCACCGTAGTAAAATTTCTCTGTGCCGATATCCCGGAAAAAAAGGAAGAAGTAATCTATTCCATCACCCTTTTTAACGGGCTCCACTATTCAAGGACCTTTTGCAGGGAGGAATCGGACACGATTTATCTGCTGGCAGATACAGATACGTTTTTAACAGTACGAAAGACCCTTGTCTTTTTCTGGCCCCTGACAGGGAAGTACCTTGTTGATACCCGGAAACTCAATAAGGTGTTTGACGGGACCCTGGAAATAGAACAGGATAACAGAATACTAAAGGTTTTGGAGACCGGACTTTATATAATTTATAATGATCCGGGTATATATAAGAACAACTGGAAGGTATTTATCGGTAAAGAAGCAGAAGATGAATCGCTCCGCCTGGAAGGACTTTTGAAACAATATGAAGCGGATTATAATGAATATCTGACAAAATACAGGATTTATCAGACAGCAAAAGAACGGTTAATCGATAGAATGCAGGTATTTAAGAAGCAGGGAAAAGATCCCACCGGGTTGTTGAATCAGTATAAAGCCCTTATTGAACCTGTCCCGCCGCTTAATCCGGCACCCCGGGAATTGAGTGTGGGAAAACAGTTCCATATAAGACTCCCCGGGGGAAAGTATACGATACGATTAAGAAATGAAGAGGGCCTCGTTTTACAGGGATCGGAAAAACAGCTTGTTCTTTTCCGGGAACAGCGGAAGGGGGTGGTGGGTTATCGCATTGTACCCGGGGACAGGTGGACAAAACCGGATGTATCCAATTTGCCTTCACATATTCTTTATGTGAATCCCACGACAGATATCTACTTAATTCCTTTTCTTCAAAATGAATATAATGATTTTTATTACAGCAAGATGCTCGATAATGATGCAAAAGGCGGGAATCCGGCTTTTTACCGGTGGGAAGAAGTAAAGGAAATACCCTTATCGCAGCTGGAATTGACAAAGGAAGGGGTGAGTATTTCCCTGGTACAGGAAGAATTTTATGCTGAGCAATTAAAGAGCTCAACATCCCCGGGTTATAAAATCGTCCCTTATGATCCGGAAGATACTCATAAAGATAGAGAACCTTCTTTTTCCGGGTTTAAAGTCCCCCTGGAACGGAGGAATACAATCATAAACTTAAAACTACAGGATGTGAACGGAAACTATTATCCTTTCAGTGAACGGGAAATACGGGTTTATCTGAAATCCGGCTTATCTGTTATCTTTTTTATAATTGCTTTTCTCCCCCTGCTTGTTATGGTGATCGTTTTAATCATAAGACAGAATATGTACAGGCTGGGTGAAGCCGGGACTGGAAAAAGCGGACAGTAAAAAATACAGAAATAAGTTTTTCTGTACCAAACAGGCTTCTTTCCCAATCAACATTCGGGGATCGATGTTTTATTCTTCCGGCTTTTTTTCATAATAAAGTGCGGTAATCTCTTTTTCTGCAAGGGATCTGCTGTAAATTCTTAAGTTATCCAGCATACCGGCTAAATTATAGTAAGCATAGGTATCCCCTTTTGCAGCTTTTGCCGTAAGGATATAAAGGGGGGACGAGTCTTGTTTCAAGCTGGTAAACCCGAAGGTTTTTTTTCCCGCTTCCTGGTTATTTATATATATCTGCATATTCCCTTTGTCGAATGTGATTGCAATATGATTCCATACGTGGAGTTTTATTGGTCTTTCCGTATATACATTATGGTATGCTCCCGTGGCATCTACAATATAACAGAGGACAAAACCCTGTTTCGTATGGATTGCAAACTTCCCTTCTGCTTTTTCGTCTTCCGTAGAAGTCCATTTTGAAAGAATGTACTGGGTTTTTTCCCAGTTTTCCACATATACCCAGAAGGAAATAGTAAAAGAGTTGATAACATCAAGTTCCTTATTCCCGCTTATAACCAGGTGCATGCCCGAGCCATCAGAGGAAATAGCATGGTTTTCGATTCCGTCTATTCCTTTACAGAACGGGACATTATTGATGTTTTTTACCGTATATACCGCACCCCCTGCATCAGAAAGGGTATTATCAAAAAGCAACCCGCATACAAGGCCTTTCCCCGGGATTATCGGAGAATAATCAATAATGGCAGTATCCCTGGTCACGGAATTTTCAGAGGTGTCTGTATCAACATCTTTCCCGGTAAAAATACCTTTCTTAACAAACTTTCTCTTAATGGTAAGCTTGCCGTATTCCGTCTCTATCACGACTTTTTCCCCGTCCATTGTAATGATTGTCCCTGTTATTACATCCCCATTTGAAAGCTCGAGTTCATCTGCATAAAGAATAAAAACTGCGAAAAAAAGAAGGAAAAAGCATGGAATAAACTGTTTCATGATAAAAAGATTATATCATTAACAGTCCGTATAAGTAAAGGAAGATTTTGCTTTTCCCGCTGTTCCCGGTAATAGAAAAACAAGGAACATCCCATTCCCGTATGACAGCCGGGGTGTATACTGCTTTTACCCGGATGCCTGTTAATAATCATAAGTGAACATCATACCCACACCGGGATTTTTATTCACAAACTCAAGAACATCGTTTTTTTTAATCATAAGGAGGGAAACCGGATTATCGTGTTCAAATGTATATTCTGCAGGTTCTCCCCGGTGAATTTTATGCATGGCACCGATAAAATTCCCTTTGCTTAATGTTGTGATATACCTGCCATGCTGGGAGACGTTGACTTTTCCTTTACTGATAACGAAAATATGTTCTGTCGGTTTTCCTTCCTCTAAAAGAATGCTTTTCCCCTCGCATGAAACAGGCTGGAGAATGGATTCGATCCATGTTTTTTGATACGAACTGAGTCTGTTAAAAAGCGGGGAAGCCTGGAGTACATTCCAGATAACATTTTTCCTGTTTTCTACAAGCCTCTGAAGTGTATTTTCGAATTCCGTATTGCTTATAAAATTCAGGAATTTGTTTTTTTCTATGGTATATACCACAACATCGGTTTCCGCAATCACATCCGCGGCCCTCGGTTCATCTGTCATGAGTGTCATTTCCCCGAAATATTCATAGGTACCCGCCAGTTTTTTACCTAAAAGTTCATCAGATACAATTGCGACATTCCCGGAAGCGATGATATAGAACTTGTCTCCCATGGATCCTTTTTCCAGGATTTTTGTCCCTTTTTTAAAGGTTTCTTCTTCAATAATGCTTACAAATTCCTGTACCTTTTCCACCGGGAGGCTGTCAAAAAAATCAAGGTGTTTAAGCAGCCCCAGTATCTGGTACATCTTTTCATAGACAGGCGGCCTGGTCTTGAAATAAAGGGTATTTTCTATACCGAATGTTGCAAGGGTAAGACTGGTTTGTTCGGGGAAATCCTTTTTAGCAATATGGTAAACAACGATCCGTTTCTGAATATCCGGGGGAAGTGAGTTAAGAAAACTGACTGGTGTATGGAGCGGGGGGATTCCCGACTCGTGATATATCACTTTACTATCCCAGGGGAAACTCTCAAGTTGTTTGTATCGTTCATGGCTGATTACCCCGAGATCCAGGAGCTTTTTCTGCACCTCCGGGTCTCCCTGGTGATCGGATGAATAAACAAATGACTGGTCCTGAAAATTCAATGTAAAACCGGTTGTCGGGATGGAGTGGAGGGTGTAGTGGAATTGAAACTCACCCCCGTGAATATATACCGGCTGCCCGAGGTATATCGGATGATAACGGAAAAGTTTGCTTAAGTATGATACAGGTTCATCGGAAAGTGCTGCGTATTTTCTTAAAAAGCTGTTTATTACGGTATGTGTGGCATAGATGGTGACCTTTCCTTCTTCCATTATCTTCTGGAAGGTTCCCGCATCGTGATCCGCATGGCAATGGGTAAGGATAATGCTGTCGATGAGCTTTGGATTTACATTCGAGTTTTCGAGCCACTCGGTCGAATTTACCGGGGGATCCACCATTACCCCATTATGATTCAGCCAGATAACGTACCCGGATGTATTTTCTCCCGGATCGAACCCGTGACTTGGGCCAAGACAGGTTACCCCGAACAGCGGGGGAATGTAGGGTTCGGGAAGCCGTTCACCGAGCCGGTATTTCGGTTTATACTCCATCATACCCGGGATATGGGCAACTTTTGTATCATCAAAATAAACATCATAATCCCTGTTTTCATCCTGTACAATATCCACATTCTCATAGGAAAAACGATTATTATTGATGTACCCAAGTCCTACAAGGTCTTTGAATGAAAAAGAACCCCTGAAATATTCCATTTCTTTACGTAAATCCGGGATGCAGATATCCTTTCTTGATGGGTGAATGTCTTTTGCCAGGGAAACATCCTTTGGACCGAATATTGCCTCATTAAGGGTTCTGATAAGTTTTGAAATTTGTTCCCGTGTCCCGATAATGGTTGTTCTTTTTTCCCGGATAAAAAAATTATAGTAGATGGGGAATTCGAGTTCTGCAATACTGATCCCTTTTTGCCTGTGGAAAAGTTCCCGCGGGAGTACAAATATCTGTGGAACAGACTGGGGGAGTTTCATCGTATCTTTTATCGTTTCCGGGGGTGCGCCAAACTGGATATACCCGACAGGAGATTGCACCAGGTAGCCGCCCCGTGGAAGTACGGTAACCACTTCGCTTAGTTCGGTAAGAGATTCCATTTCCTGTTTGTTTGTTCCCTTGTCAATTCCCATCACCACCTCCTGCTTACGTTTTATGATAATTATGTACCGGTTAATAAACGTTATTTATTATCACTCTCTTTATTTATTATAAGGAAATAAAAAAAAAAAATCAAATTCCGGTAATTTCCATATAACTTCCACTCTTTTATTAAATGGGCTTGCCAGTATTTTATAAAAGTATTATAATAAAAATAAAGTATCAGGGGGATTAGCTCAGTTGGTAGAGCGATAGGTTCGCAATCTATAGGCCAGGGGTTCAAATCCCCTATCCTCCATTATTCTTTTTTTAAACAATTCGGGCTGTCTTATAATCGATAAAGGCACCTTTCTTGAATGATAGAAAGAGTGCTGTTGTCCAGATTACCAGTGCTGTGATGCTGAGGATAATTATTTCAGGTTTTTTTAATAGAGTTATGAAAAAAAAGATTAAAAAAAAATATGCACCAGGAGAACTGGATAAGACTCGCAGGAATATCGGGAAAATCTCCATAGAAGAAGCAAAAAGAATAGCCAAAAAACTTGGCGGTGAGATCGGCGTTGAACAGGATCCAGAGGATGTTACCAATAAATATAAGGAAATGCAGTACAAGTCGTATGGAAGAATTATAACGAAAAAAAAAAGAACCACACAAAAAAATCGTACTACTACCCCGATAGATAAAAAAAATGGGAAACAGATTGTTACAAAAAAGGAAAAAATAAAAAAGAAGGACAAAAAGACCAACCAGGGTTCTTTTATCGACAGGGTCCGGCTGGATTTCCTTTGCAGCAAACCGGAATACCAGCTAAAACCCCTTTCCGGGGCAATCGCATCACTCTTCTCCTTTATTTTAGCAATCCCGGATAAGGTAAACCCCAATTTTATTATGACATCCAGAACCAGATTTTATACCACTTTATACAATTTTGTTACAGCGATACGTTCATTCTATTTGAAGTCGAACAAAGAAATATATGCCGCAATATCCGAACATAGTTTTTTTTCGCGCATTCTTTTAACTATCAAGAATTGGGATTTAAGTGGTATTAATCTTGAATTGAATATATTACGAAGGCAGCCCAACCGTCTGAAGGTGAGAAAACTTGGGAAACTATGCAAACTTGTTTTCTACCCTTTCGGGATTCTCTATGATTTAGAGTATGATCTGCATATAAAAGAGGCGATTACATGGGCATATAATATAAACAGATCGTATCTGGAAAAAAAAGGCGGGATGCTTTTAAAAACGAAAGAACTTTACGAAGATGCTTTAAATCAGATGGATATTGTTTTTAACAGTATAAAAAAAATGTTTTATCCGCTTCTTTTAAAATTAGTATCAAATAAATATTATCTTTATGATGAGTTTATAAAAAAGGAACGGAATACTATTCTTGCTTTTTTGGGAATTTCTGAAAAGGATGTGATCCAACCGGAAAAGATAGAGAAAAAGATAACAATATCTGATAAAACCCGGAAAGAAACTGCACCGGATAAGGAAGAAGAAACCCTGTCCGAAAAGGAAAATAGAAAACCCTATCTGGAAGGGATAAAACTCCTCGAATATCTGTATCCGGGGGCAGGATGGAGTACACTGCATCAATTTCCTGATCTTTACCCATATTTCCAGCCCCTTTTCCGTTTTCCCCCGGGATTCGAGCTTATCCCAAAGGAAGACCCACTCCATCAGATCATGATCTTCTGTACAATTATCGGGTATCTGTTTTACGGATTCAGGCATATTGAATTCCAATCTATACGGAATGAAAGGCTGGAATTACTGTCTGTAAAATCAAAACTGGATTCGTTCCTTTCAATATGGCCTGCTTATATCAATGATATCATTTCAAAAATCTATTTATCACGCCTTCAGGATTACTGCAGAAATATGGAAAAAGACTCCTCGTTTCACAAAACCGAAGTTGCCGCAAAAGTAGAAATGGAACTGGATCATGTAAAGAAAATGTTTTTTCTGCCGTATCAACCTTTTCAATTTAAACGTAAAATAACCCTTATTACCAAAAAGAATATTCCAAAACTCTATTTTCTTACAGCAGAAATAGATCCCATCCTGGAAAAGATAACAGAAGAAATAAATGCAAAATTCAAGGAGAAAAGATCCAGGGAAATGAAAGGTGAAACAGTGAAATTATCCCAGCTTTATTGTGAAAGTGTAAAAAATCCCTGGAGTAAAATTAAATTTGATGTTGAAAATCCCCTTTCAAAGCGGTTGAATAAACTGCTTTATAAACAGGTAAAAGATTCAAGCGGACATATAAGGGTTGTTGATAGAAGGAGTAATGCAAATCTCATTATCTATACATCCACCCTGCTTGCAATGCTGGATTACCTGATCAATATAAAATCAAGCCATCTTTATCAAACCCCGCAAACCTGTCTGTTCAGAAGCCTTAAAGATGATGGGGTCACCCCCCAGTATTCTGTTCCGCTTCTTGATACGGAAAACATTATAAACAGGGAAGTGAACAGGGAGGATGGTGAAAAAGAAACATTAAAAAAAGAGAATGGAAAGCAGGCTGACAGCGGAACCTGGTTCAAGAAGCAGAAAATGCTGGATGAAGAATTAGTCAGGGAAATCCATTCAGCAGACCAGGCGAATTCCGTTTTTTCCATCATTCTTTTTCACCTGTTTTCCCCCTCCGGGGCCGGGCAGATTCAAACACCCGTTTTTTCTGCCCTGGCCGGTGTAATAAAAAATATCATCCGGCATCTTCTTGATACACCCTTCAGGTTAGAGGATGATGATTTTCTTATCATATTAAAAGATATGGACATTCACAGCGCAATAGGAGCAGCCAGGAAAATTACCTCACTGGTAAAAAATACCAGCGAGTTCAATACCGGCAATTACCATTTATCTGCCGGTGTCATTCAATACCAGCGGAACTGGAAGTTCGATAAATTCCGGAAGCTTATTACCAAAGTGAAACTCATTCTGCATAAACAGAAACTATCCAGGATTGTTTTTGTAGACAGGGATACGGGAAACCTGAAAGCTCTGAAGTAGTTCTTTATTTTTACATTCAAAACAGGAAGATCCTGTTGCAGGCAGTGATTTCTTTCTCACCTTTCTTCATCCGGATTGCGGATGTATCCAGATGTTGTGACAATCCCTGTTCTATATGCATTTATTATAGCTGAGAAATATTTTATGCACATTTTCTGTTTTATGGGTTTTTTCCCCTGCAAAATAAGTTTTTTTAAATAGATGGGTTTATATTGGAAGGGACAGGGCATATGTCCTGATTATTGCATTAATGTTTTGTCATTTTGGAGGATAATATGAAAGAGAAAGTAATAAAGATGATTTTTTTCTTGTCAGGGATCTTCTTTTTTATGGTTTTGCCATATCTTTACAGCAACCCCCGTGATACACTTCCCTATGATCCCTATGGGCATTGTGATGTTCTTCCTGTTAAGGAGTGCCGGTTTTTTACACGGAATTTGATTATTGAACTTGAACATTCCCGTAAGGAAAATGTCAGGGAAAGCCTGGAAGACCTTGAAAAGCATTTATCTGATTTTTTTATAAATTATAGCTATTACGAGGAACTATTTTCCTTTTTTTCCGAAGCTATTAAACTGGAAACCTGGAATGTGCCTGTGGATAGAAAGGAACTGGAAGAACTTACCAGAGAAATTTTAAATTTTATAGGAAAAAGGCTAAAGTATCTGGATAAGGATGAATATAAAGCTGCTTTTTTTAACAAATTAACGATAAATCCCGGGTGTATAACGACATTCGAAAATGAATCTTTACATTCCTTTGTGAGTATCACCCTGGATCCATCAATCAGCCCCGAAGAACAGGATATTGTTTTTTTCCTGCTTTCAGCAGGATTTACACTAAAATATAAAGAACGCCCTCCCGAGCCTGTTTTTAACAGCAGGTTCAAGGTAAGCGGCGTCTCTGTTAACTGGATCTATGCAAGCCAGTATGTGTATACAGGAGGTCCCGGGGGATTTCCTGCTCCCAACACGGGCGGGTCACCTGTCAATTCTTATAAAATAACACCCGCTGTAAATACCGAACTGAATCAGTATCTCGGTAATGAAGATAACAAGTACCCGGTGAATGTCTATATTCTGGACACCATACCGGAGCCGGGAGAAACAGCCGCGGCCTGTTCCTCTTATTGTGCGATCAATGATCTGGTAAACGATTTTATCGGTTCCATCGGCTCTAAATATTCTATAACAAACTATAATGGTGCTGATCCGGAATTCTTTCTGCAAGGGAATGATAAATACTGTAATGAAGATATGTCTGACCATGGCATTTATATAGCCGGAATTATTCAACGCCTGTCGCCCCATGCTTCCATCCAGTTGATAGAGGTATTGAATTCAGAGGGTGCAGGAACGACAAACTCCCTGCTATGGGGATTCCGGGAGATACAGAATAGACATGGCACGAACACTGCACCTTTTATTGTCAATTGCAGTTTAACAACAAAAATTATCCCGCATACCTTTGATTTGCCGGGCAGGATCGATCTTATTAAAAAGTATATTGGCACGTATGAAATTCTGTCCGTATTCTATGCAATAAGACAAAACCAGGAATTGTTTTCATGTCTGTCGGCTGTTATCGATTTCATGCACAACTACGATTGTTTTATTGTTGCAGCAGCTGGTAATGATAGTGATAATTTCTTTCCATTTCACTGGTCACCGGGATTTCCGGCTTTACTTGGCGATTATTATACAGAAAAGATGATCGCAGTCGGGGCCTGTAATTATAAAGGAGAACTTACATCATATACCAATTTACCGGGGAATAATGGATTCCTTGCCTATGGCGGAGAGGTGAATTCACAAAAAATTACTGTCGATGGAATCAATAGCATGTATTTCAGCAACTCCTATGGAGGGACCTCTCTGCCGAATCTCACTGGCTGGGCAAGGTGGGCAGGTTCGTCTTTTTCCGCAGGTATCATATCCGGGGCATTGGCTTCACTGTTTGCTTCCGGCCCGATGACACTGTCTGATGCAAGAACAAAGTTGATGAATTCCTGCTCTGCGAATTCCGCAGGCATACTGTATCTGCCGGTCTTTTAACTCCCTTTCCGTATAACACAAACCAGGAGGCTATCCGGCCAATACTGACCGGATAGCCCCGGATTAATAACAATTATTTTACATCTATTGTTTATTTAGCCTCTTCATGTTGCAGCCACCAGGGAATATATTTGCCTTGAAAAACAGTATATCCTACTACAAAGTTTTCCTGATAAACATTACTGTACAAGGGAAAACTGGTATACATATGGGTGGGAATTTCCAATCAGGTCAGCGATTCTAAATTTGAAATAAAAAATCCAGAAAATAAACAAATGTCTAGTATTAATAAAATTCCTGATAAGTTACCTTATTCTC
>JAFGQK010000274.1 GCA_016935735.1 Spirochaetales bacterium
CCACAACCCAAATCAAGAGAAGCAGGAAATAATTTATACCTGTAATTACATCAGATCCAGAAAGGATCCGGCCAACGCAAGTGTTACTATGGGTGAAAATCTTGGAATAATACCAAGATTTTCACCCATAGTAACACAGAGATCAACGAAGAACTTTTAAAGAAAATCGAAGAATCCAGGGCTTCGGATACGGAAAAAGTCTTTAACCTGATTAAGTCCATCAACAAAACAGTAGAAGAATCCGCAAACCAGCCCTATCTTATTTCTATCGGGGAAAAGGCAGGGGAAGTAGCAGAGAACTTTTTGAAACGCCAACAGGATACCATAGACGCCCTTGAAGAATTGAAAAACATAATCAATGATATCAATCAAGCCCGCCAGGAACAGGCTAAAAAAGATATTCCTGATGATGTGTTTTCGGTATACTGGACGATGAAAACCTATGGAGTAGATGCCCCGGGAAAAAAAGCGAATAGTATGCTTCCGGTATTAAAGCAGTATCCCCATTATAAAGATAGTGAAGCCCATGAACGGGAAATAAGGAAGCAATTGTATAAAGTTCTTTTAACCTCCGGTTCCTATAACGACATGGCAGAAGCTAAAGAACTTGTAGAGAAAATCCTCCGGGTGTTGAAGAGTACCTTATAAATTACCGGCGTGCCTCAACAGTAGTTGAGTCTCGATTGTAGTTCGAACAAGGTGGTGTGTGATTCCATGAGTATTATAGATTTTAAAGAGAAAGTCAAACAGCTTTCATCCGATATTGGTGTTCAGATAAAAGAAATCCACATGAGAAAAATGAACCGGAAATGGGCAAGTTGTTCCTCTAAAGGACGGCTTACCTTTAATCCTGCTTTACTGGAAGAATCCCCGGAGAAGCGGATCGAAGCTATATTGCATGAACTTTTACACTTACGGTATCCGAATCATGGGAAAATGTTTCAGAGGATGCTGGGGGTATATAAGGAAAAATATAGATGAGTGAAGAATGTTTTACTAAAGGGACACTGGCAGACTTTATAGCCCCGGCGTATTGCCATACCGAGACTGCCGGAAACCAGGAGTTTTATTTATAAGTGTAAAAAATATCTTTTTTGATGCCTGTCGTTTTTACCGCTTGTGATACATTCCCATCAAATTTTTCGAGTATTTTCCTGATAATCGCTTTTTTAATACTGCCCACCGAAGTACTGAATGAAATTTCACCATTACAAATCCTGTCGATTGCCAGCGACAATGTCTTATCATCTTCATTTTCCGGATAATGACGAATATGCAAAAAATCAAAATGACAGGGTTCGATTGTCTCGACTTCGAAGGTGGAAATAATTGCCCGTTTAACAGCATTTTCGAATTCCCTGATATTTCCGGGCCAATTGTATTCTTTCAGCAGTTTGATTGTATCAGCAGAAATTGTTTTCGGCTTTATACGCAACTCGGTGCAGAATTTGTTATTGAAATAATAAGCCATGTCTTCGATATCCTCGAGTCTTTGCCGCAACGACGGTAAATGTATATGAAACTCGTTAATACGGTAATATAAATCACTTCGAAATTTATTCTCCATTATCATTTCATCTAGATTTCTATTTGTGGCCGAAACAAGCCGGAAATCCGTATGTATTTTCCTGTTGTCACCCAATCTTTGTACTGTTTTTTCCTGGATGGCCCGCAATAACTTTGCCTGCATTTCATATTTTAATTCACCTATCTCATCCAGAAACAGAGTTCCTCCATTTGCAAGTTCCAGCTTACCCATTTTTTCATTTTTTGCATCGGTAAATGCCCCTCTGGAAAACCCGAACAGTTCACTTTCAAAAAGGTTTTCAGGGATAGCTGAACAGTTTATGTCGATGAATGGCTCTTCATTACGGGAACTCATTTCATGGATAAACTTTGCAGCCAATTCCTTTCCTGTTCCTGTTTCTCCTGTAATGAGTACATTAATATTATATTTTGATATATATTTCAGCTTACTATAAATTTCCTTTAATCCTTTATCAAAACCGATGATATCATTCCCGGTATTCTTTATTTTTACCTTCAAATGGTTGTATTGCGATGTAAGAAATCGAATTTTTTCTTCCGAATTCTTTTTCATTTGACAGTCTGCAACCGCTTCTTTAATGCTTTGTTCCAGGATAGTAAAATCAAGAGGCTTTTCAATAATCTTTTTTATCAGATTATTATTTATCGCCTGTTCAAGAAGCTGTTTATCCGCAAAAGCGGTAAAAAGAATACCATAGTAATAAGAATCAAGCTTCTTCGCTTCGAGGAGTAATTCCAATCCGGATAATCCCGGCATTTTATAATCAGCAATAATTATATCGCTGAAATCATTTTTTATGGCCTCAAACGCTTCCCAGGGATCAGTATAGGTCTTGATATTATAGCTATTCTTAAAGAATTCATATATATTGTCTGTAATATCTTTCTCATCATCTACAAATAAAATTTTTACTTCTTTCATAATACACCTTCATTTACTATCACTTCAAGCACAGTGACAAACCGGAAAAGCATCATGATTCATTTTCACCCTTAATAATCAGAGTAAACCTGCTTCCCCGATCCGGTTTTGAATCCACTTCTATATTCCAGCCCAGTTTCAAGACCAAATCCTTAACAATAAATAGTCCGAGTCCTGTACCCTTCCCAATATCTTTTGTCGTATAGAATGCGTCAAAAATTCTTGCTTTCTGTTTTTCATCCATACCGATACCATTATCGATTATGGAAATTGTCTTTTTTTCATACCCGGTACCCGACTCGACTATAATATTCCCATCCTGTTTTATGGCATCAATGGCATTTGAGATAAGGTTGATGATGATCTGGCGCAGGAGATTTTTGTTCGCCGGGATCTCGAAATCAGGATCGATTTCACTTGTAATCGTTATGCGTTCTTTTATTTTACCGGCAAAGATTTTTTTGATAGGTTCAATAAATGATTTTAAGTTGATTTTTTCTATTGCAACCTCATTACTGTAGTAGAGCATTTTCAGGTTCTTGATAATAGTTGAAATACGTTTTGAATTTGCTTCAATGGTATTTATATAATTATCTGTTTTCGTATGTTCGATCTCCAGGGATGAAAGATAGTTTTTAAGATTAACCAATGGAGCATTAATAGCACTTAAAGGATTCAATATCTCATGAGATATGCCGCTCAAGAGCATACCAAGGCTCGCGTACTTATCCTTCTCGTATAATAAACGCCTGATATTATTGTTTCTGATTATTGAATGAATTTTAGTATTTATTTCTTCCATGGTGAACGGCTTAAACACATAGTCAATTGCACCTTCGGAAAGCCCTTTGATTTTTTCCGTAATAGAGGTTTTGGCTGTTAAAAAGATGAGCGGAATATCGCTATACTCTTTTTTCTGCTTCAGTTTATTGAGGAATTCATACCCATCCATTTCGTCCATCATAATGTCTGAAATAATCACTTCGGGTTTGGGAATGGCCGTTAGTTTTTCCAATCCCTGTTTCCCGTTTCCCGCGATATAAACATTGAATATATTTGCCATTTCAGTCTGCATGAAACGAAGCAGGTCATAGTTATCTTCTACTATGAGTATATTATATTTTTTATCCGAGATACCGTATTCCTTTAATTCGGACATACTTATACCAGTATGAAGAGGAGAAGAAACATCGTTTGTATCCTGTTCGATTTGCTTATTATTGATTTCGAGTTTCTTAAATGTGATCGTAAAAGCAGTTCCTTTGTCCAGGGCACTTTCAATATCGATCTTCGCATCCAGGGATTCAACGATTTTCTTGACAATAAAAAGACCCATCCCGATTCCCTGGATATTTCGCTTTTTATGTGATAACTGGTAATAGGGATCATATATGACATTCAACCGTTCTTCTGAGATGCCGATCCCATTGTCCTTTACAATAAGACAAATTGCATTATCTTTTTCAACCAGCGAAACATTGATTGTTCCGTGTTCCCCTGTATATTTGATTGCATTATCCAGCAAATTATTGATAATCCGGTCGAATGCAAAAGAATCCGATTTTATGTAAAGATCATTCATAATGTCCGAATTTATGACAATGTTTTTTTTGCCCGCTATTTCTTTGAATAATACAATTTTCTGCTGCAACATTTGTGATACATTAATAGATTGATCATGATTATAAAATATCTGGCCTTTTATTAGTTTTTCCGAATCCAGGAAATTCACCATATCCCTCTGCAATTTTTCTATATTTTGTTTGACAATATGTAAATCTTCAGGATCACCATGTGTTTTTATATACCTGTCAAAGTAAAATTTGATAAGGGTAAGGGGTGTCTTGGTCTCATGGGTCAGATTAACAAAGAAATCCGTTTTTTGCCTGCTCATTTTCTCAATTTCTGTTTTTGCGTCTATAGCTTTCCGGGTTATAAGGGTAAGTTCCCTGGTTTTATTGTCGACCTCGATCTGGAGATTTTCGGAAAGGTACTCGGCGGTTTTAAAGGAATTGGAAAACTTTTTTGCAAGACCAATCGCCTGGGAGAAAATGAAAATAAATAATCCGTAATGAATATAAAAGCCGGTTTTAATGACCTGGTTCAGATGAAGAACATCATTTACTGTTATTCCGGCTAACAGTATAAAACCTGTAAGAAAGCTGATTGCACCATCTTTTCGTTCCGATACGGCAATAATAAGACAAACAATTATATATATGCAAAATAAAAGCAGAAAAAATAGAAAAACACCGATTGTATGTACATATATTTCAGGTGGAAAAATAAGTACAATGAAAGCCGAAATGAAACTTAAAATCGACATGATGATGAATACGAACCTGACATGGGGTTGTCTGAAAAATAAATAAAAAAAAGCTGAAAATACCGGAAAACTGAAAAAGAAGGTAATATATATGATTCTCATTTCAAGGAATACCGATACAGGCAGCTCATTTTCACTTCGCGCAAATGTACGAATTGCCAGGATGATGCATAAAATACCGAACAAAAGTGGTGCTTTATCTTTTACACGGAGGAGAAAGAAAATTATATAGTAGAATCCTATAATTAAAATGCCCCCGATTATGACCAGATCCTGCAAAATTTTCTGATCTCTCTGGTTCATTATATCGGCAAAGAGTCCTGTTTTAATATCTCCGGTTATACCCCCATTAACATGATTATAATTGGAGACATTGATAATAATCTCGGTTTCAGTACTATTAAAGGATATGGGTACCGTGCGGGGCCGCCATCGCGGAACATCGGATTTATTTCCTACTTTTATTTCATTCTTCAGATCACACTTTATGCTGTTTACAAATATATCGGCAGCAGAATAAATTTCCTCGACCCTTAATAAAACTGATTTTTCAATCGACCTGTGAAGTATTCTCAAACGGAAAGTCCCATAACCTTTCCCGCTGATTTTTTCCCCATTTACCTTATATCCTGTCCAATCATGTGGAATTTTTATATAACCTGACAGCTCCGGTGTGATTTTGCCCGAAAAAAAATCTTCCGGCAACAGGATCCGGTTCCAGTAAAACTCCCATTCACCTGCAAGATTCACAAAACCATTTTTCTCAAAATCCCATTTACGAAGATCGATAATTCCCTTCTCTGCCACAGGTTGTACTGGTCTTGAATCAGCAGTGGTACAATTAAAAAAAAAGGAATATATAAGTAGTATAAGAATGGTTATAATCCCCGGACAAATTTTTGTTTTCATTTGCCCTATTATAGCGATAGTGGAGTAAAAGTCAAATTCAATTCTGAAAATTCAGAAAAATAATCGGAATTTCAAGAACGGGATAATTTCTTACAGTTAAACGAATTATACAATTTATCGTAAAAATTTATTATGAATTTTCAGAAATCAAAAACATCAAAAACATGTTATGACGAATAATTTCTTATAAGATAAAGAGTTAAGCGCTTGGTACGGTTTTTACATATATTATAACGTGCCTTTGAATATTCTTAAGGTACGTTAAAAAGAGGTAAATGCTTTTTATTTACAAACATTCAAGTGATTTGAATTATATAATGTTAGTATAAAGAATAAAGGTGTGTTAGATTGCTTGAAAATACATTGGTAAATAAGAAAGGAGGAAAATGCAGAAAAGGTAACAAACGAAACTGTTTATTCAATTATTATTTTTAATTATCAAAGAATCAATAAATTTTAACAGGAGGAAGATTATGTATTTTAAAAAAGTGTTTGTATTAATTACCATTATGATCGCATTGGTTTTAATGAATGGATGCGACCTGGAAGAAAAAACCAGTATTGATAGTATAGAGGAAGCACCCACGACCAGGGAGCCCGGAGATGCACAAATAATCCTCTGGGAACATACAAATTATACAGGTGCCAGCCGGGTAATGAAATCAACTGATAAAAACTTTTCCGATAACTGGATTATCTGGCCTGCTTTATCATGGAATGATCAGGTATCCTCGATTGAGGTGATTAATGGGGCATCTGCTACTGTTTATGAACATAAAAACGGGGATGGCAATTCATTAAGGATTACATCCAGTATTCCCAATTTAAAAAAAGAAACCAAAAACCTGTCAGGTTCAAGAACATGGAATGACCGGATTTCATCAATCTATTTTTAGCAAATAACAAAACAGCGTTAGAAAACCTGTTCTTACATCACTTTATTTTAAAGAGGCTGCAACAATAGAATGCAGCCTCTTTTTATAAAAAGGATAATTACCATAGAAAAAAAAGATACCCCATTGCCGTTTTAAAAAAGGTTGCGTTTCTCATTGAACTCAATACGGCAACCCCGATCCTGAAGGATTTCCAGTAGTTCGCCGTCTTCGGATGAAGAGTAATTCTTTTTCCTGCCCAGGCTAAGAACTTTAAGTGATTTTAGTTTCTTTAAATCCTCCGGCAGGGAGAGAAAAGAATCCGATTGCAGACCGAGGAAAACCAGTGAATGCAACATACCAATCGTTCCGGGGATAGAGTGCAGGCTGTTCCCATTCAGATTCAGTTTTTCCAATGCAGTGAGGTTTTTCAGATTTTCCGGGAGACAAACAAGGGGATTGAAATCCAGAAATAAATACTTAAGTGATGCAAGATTTCCGATACTCTCCGGGAGAGAGGTTAATGAATTCAATCCCAGATCAAGATAGGTGAGTGATGCAAGACAACCTATTGTCCCCGGGACCCGGGTAAGCTTGTTCTGATACAGCCATAATGATGTTAATGAATTGAGTTTTCCTATAGTCTCCGGCAGGGAATAAAGACGATTTCTAAAGATCCATAATGTGTGCAGAGAGGATAAATTACCGATACTCCCGGGCAGGGAAGTTAATTGGTTTATATAGAGATACAATTCCCCGAGACTGGATAACCCGCCAAAACTCTCCGGGAGAGAGGTTAAGGAATTTTCCTGCAAATGCAATGTCTGCAGGGCATGGAGGTTTACAAAGCTTTCCGGGAGTGATGCAATCCGGTTCTCTCTTACATCGAGGTAATGGAGTGCCGACAATTTTCCAATAGCAACAGGAAGGGTGGTCAAGACATTCTTGTTGGCCCACAATTTTTCCAGGTTGTTCAAACTGCCAAGACTTTCGGGCAGCGATGTTATGTGATTATCGTACAGATTCAGTTCCTTTAGGCAGGATAATTGCCCCACTTTCCCAGGAATAGCCGTTAACTCATTATTGGAAATCCAGAGGTATTCAAGTGATTGCAGATGGCAAATACTCTCCGGGAGAGATGAAAGGTTGTTTTCCTTTAAAGACAACACCTTTAACATTTTTAACTGCCCCAGGCTTTCCGGAAGGGAAACAAGTTCATTTTTTCCCAGGCACAGTGTATGCAGTCTTGATAAATTGCCAATGCTTCCCGGGAGAAATCGCAAGCCCTGGTCATACAGGCCCAGCTGGGTAATACGGGTTTCGCTGGCAACAAATCCGAATGTTTTTGAAGATACTTCACTCACAGCCGGGACCGGTCTTCCCACTAATTTTTCAAGCCGCAGCATAACATGATAATCGGTGGTTATAATCATAGCCCCCTGGTAATTGTGCAGGTGTAAGTTTTCCTTAATAATAACACACTGCTTCTTTTTTAATCCGGCCAGCCAGTTGTTGATATATATGGGGAAACGGGAAAAATTGTTCAATGCCATATTTAATCGCCTTAAGGAGTGTAAATCTTTTATACTTTCCGGAAGGGAGGTGAGTTTGTTATTGCTCACATTCAGATTTTCCAGTGTGGCCAGTTTTCCCAGATTTTCAGGTAACGAATGAAGAAGATTCTTACTTACATTACATGCAATAATGGAAGACAGATGATGAATAGTACCGGGGATGGAAACGATTCTATTGGATTCCGCACTGAAATACATTAACCTGGTTAATTCCCCCAGGCTTTGAGGAAGAGAGGTGAGCTGATTTTTCTGCACATACAATGCTGTTATATTTTCAAGCTTTCCCGTGCTTTCCGGCAAAGCCGTCAAATTGTTATGATACAAATAGAGTTCCTCAAGGTTTCCTGATTCTCCCAGGGATTCCGGTAACGATTCCAGTCTATTGTGCGCGAGATTCAGGATTTCAAGGGATTTCAATCTGCCGATGTTTTCCGGGAGTAAGTTTATTTCATTGTCATATAATCCCAGGATTTTCAGGCAGGATAAACAGGATATACTTTCGGGAATGGATTTTATATGGTTCCGGTACAGTTTCACCTCTTCCAGCATTGGTAAAAGGGTGATCTCTTCCGGGAAACAGGTCACATTGCTGTGGTATAATCCCAACCCGGTAATGCGGTTGTTCCGGACCGTGTATCCCCTGGTATACCAGATAATAACAGGTACTTCCGGTAATTCAATAGCAAGGCTTTGTTCCAATTGCTTTAATACAGAAATATCTCCCTTATGTATCCTGTTATGTGCAGAAGACGTTAATTCCCCCGCACTTCCTCTCCAATGGAAATATCCGATGATACTCTCTTTCATTTCCGGTGCTATCCAGACAGACCGTTTACTTTTAACAAGGGTAAAGGCATCATCCCACGTTATATGAGGGTTTTCTATCATCAATTGTCCTGTAACAATGCCGGCACTGCGTGATACCCCGGCAGAACAATGAACTAAGACATTGGTTTCTTCCATACTCCTGGCTATGAAAGTATAAATTCTATCCAGGTGGGCGGGGTGAAGATGTGTACCGTCTATACAAGGGGAGTGAAGGCAAGCCATAACTGGAGGGACAGTATAAGAGTGATCTTCCACCAGATTCACCACAGCCCCGATTCCATGCTTCTGTAAAACAGGCCAATCCCTGTCTATCCACACTTTATTTGAAAAGTATAGGTTGGAATGAATTTTCACTATATCCAGGGGTTTCATCGCTTATTTTCAATCGCAAGAGCTTCCTTTAAAATAATTTCAGCGGTTTTTTTCGCATTCCAGCTGAGCATATGAATGAATTGTTCCGGTGGAATCTCGATCCTTTCTTTAATCTCAAACCGGGGATGGAATGTCTTGTTTATCACCTTTACCCAGTATCTTGCCTTATAAAATACCGGATTTTTATTAACAGCCCCAGGAGTTACATCATGATATTGAATGGATCCCAGGTAGTGGAACTGTATTACCATGGCACAGGCTTCTTCTGCAATCTCACGAATCAAGGCCTGTTCAAGGGTCTCGTTTTTTCCCGGACTGCCCCCGGGTAACATCCAATTCTTCCCGTCATGTACTAAAACAAGTTGATGATTTTTCGTAAAACACAGGCCGCTGGATTGAATGGTCAATTCCCTGGGGGGAATAAATGGTGCAGGAAACCATGTTATAGTGTATTTCTTTCCTTGTTCCGGGTTGTCCGCTTCTATCATAAAGCTCCTTCTTTACATAGTTTCAGGGTAAAAAATATGACGAAATTGAACAAAATAGAATACCAGATCATTGGTAACAACAAATTCTATATCCAAAGGTATCATATAAACAGTATGCAGTCGATGGCATTGTTTTAAAAAATTTGAAAAAGCCGGATAAAATTGTTTATTATTCAGATTGGGGGGGAGTCCCGGTCCCAGCCGGGATGTTAATTGCTCATGAACCTGGATTTTTCTTTGTCCAGGATGATAATCAATGGTGCTTCCCTGAATTTTTATATCCGGTTCCTTCCCGGAACCCGGGAAAGTTAAATCAAAAATCATTTTATTCGAGTGATAATCCCAGGGTAAACAGGTAAATACTATGCCCAGAATAAAAGCGGGAATCAATTCCTGTATTATGATAGTGAGTGAGATACCATTGGAGGAAGGGATATTTTTCCAGAGGGAGACATTCCTTTTAATGAGTTCTATCAATTCATTTTCCCGTTGCACACTGGATGAATGAATAACCCCTGACATGGGAACCTGATATGCCGGATAAGACTGTAACGACGCTCTTACCATTAAAGAAAAACCGGGATCTTCCCCGAACCGGGGGAAACGAAGCGTTATGGCATTATAAAATGAATCGCAGGTGATATCTTCAGTTGAAATATCTTTAAAATTACTCAAAACCAGTGTACCGGGCACAAGGCAGCCTTCAGCGAACAAGGCGTTTATGGATAATGTCTTTTGTCCAGGTGGAAGTGAAACGCATTCATGTCCCTGTAAAAACTTTTTATTTTTCATGTCGTAAATGCTTACTGTTAGCGGATTATCCCGGATTTTGTGGGAAAAGAACTGGAAGTTCCGGCCATAATTTTCAATCGTATCCCGGGTGTACCGGTGTTTTTCTCCGCAGCAGAGTTCTGCATGGATTATCCGGTTTTGATGTTTCATGGTCTTTATGGCCTGGAACCATAAAGACCGGTCAATACACGCGGGAATATTATGATGACGTAAAATGTTTGCAAAGTGATGTAAATTGGAACCTTCTTTGAAAATAAAACCATGAGCAAAAGGAATTAATGGTCTTAAAGATGTTTTTAATGTACTGCAGATGAATATTCTTTTCCGCTGATTTTTTCCAGGGGTATTTACATGGTTTTTTATATAAATCTCCCAATTCCCCTTTAACGGCAGAATTTCCAGTTGCCCCTCGCATCTGCCGGGATAAATTAGTTTCGGTTTTTCTGCAGGTAAATAATTCTCATCTGTTTTTAAATAAAACGGCATGTATGAAAACCTTTATCTATGAACGCAACATCTTTTTTTTCATGATAAGCGCATCATCGAGAATAATCTTTGCAAGCTTTTTAGCCGGCCATCTGAGCATTCCCACAAACTGTCCCGGATGAATTTCGATTCTTTCCTCTATCTCAAATTGGGGATCAAAAGGACCGTTCTCCACAAGCACCCAGTACCGTGCCTGATAAAATAAAGACATATTACCACCATGAACAGGATGCAATTCATGGCTTTTTATGCTGCCCAAATATCTGAAATCAAGTACCCGTGCGCAGGCTTCTTCCTTTATTTCCCGGATTAATGCCTGTTCCAGGGTTTCATTTTTTTCCGGGAAGCCGCCCGGCAACAGCCAGCCTTTTCCATGCCTTACCAGGGTGATCTTCTCATCCTTTGTAAAGCATATGCCACTTGCCTGAATGGTCAATTCTCTTGGAGGTCTGAACGGTTCTCTAAGCCATTCGGACCCGAACCTTCTGTTCTTTCTTTCATAATATTCAATCATATATATATTTACAATCCTTGTGATTAATAGAAAACATTACAACCCATATCTTTTAGTTTTTCAACTATTCTTTTTGTTTTCTCACAAACAGGGGGTACTTTATTGCGTTCAAACATCAAGACTTTAAGAGAAGTGAGATTCATGAAATTCCCCGGGAGGGATTCCAGGTTGTTTAATTGCAGATCAAGACAGGTGAGCCGGGGCATATTACCGAAATCCTCCGGGAGAAAAGTGAGTCTGTTATCCCGGAGCCAGAGCTTTTGCAAGTGTTCCAGCTTTGAGAGGTTTTCCGGCAGGGAACTTATTGCATTGGAATTGAGCTTTAATGTCTGCAATGCTGTCAGTTTCACAATATTCCGGGGGAGGGAGGTAAACCGGTTACTGTCCAGATATAATTCCCTGAGGCCGGATAACCGGCCAAGTTCTTCGGGGAGGAAGGCGAGTGAGTTGGATCTCAAATTCAGGATCTGGAGGGATTTCAGTGACCAGAAACTTGCCGGGAGAGAACTTACATTATTGCACCATAAATTGAGTTCTTTTAATGCAGATAAACTCCCGATAGTTTCAGGCAGGGCTTGAAGGTTATTATTTTTCAAGTCCAGGTGGGTGAGTGCTTTCAAGTCGCCGATAGTTTCCGGGAGAGAAGTGAGTTCATTTTTATATAAATAGAGTTCTTTCAGCGCTGCCAGATTACCGGTACTGTGGGGCAGGGAATGCAAAGCATTATGATTGCACCACAACTTCGTGAGTCCGGTTAAACTGCCAAGTTCTTCGGGAAGGGAGGAAAGCATATTGTGTTCCATATCCAGTTGACGAAGGGAAATCAATTCCCCGATACCGGCCGGGAGAGAGGTAAGCTGGTTTTTATATAACAAAAGCTTTTCCAGCCTGGATAAATTCCCGATGCCCGCGGGTAAAGAAATTAAGGAATTGTTACGGGCATTAAGAATCCTTAGCATTTCAAGACAGCCAATATTCTCCGGCAGGGAAGTCAACCTATTGTAACTCACATCCAGATGGGTGAGCCGTTTCAGATGGCCTATACTCTCCGGAAGAGATGGTAACAGGTTTGCCTGTAAATCAAGATATTCAATGGCAGACAGATTCCCGAGGTCTTCCGGCAGGGAGGTCAATTGTTGATTGTTGAGTCCCAGCCGGATGACCCGGTTATTCCCGGAAACAAATCCAGAGGTTCCGGTACCGGGTTCCCTTACCTCCGGGATCGGTTTCCCCAGCATGCTTTCAAGGAGTAACATAATCTTATAGTCGGCAGCCTCGAGCAGGGTGCCGTGATACTCATGTTTTACATTCAAAAAAATCCCACCCCAAAATTTCAGATGAATTGGAGAATATCCCGAAACTGTAATCAATAAACCTCACACAGGTAAACTGAAAAAGAATCTGATAAAACTCAAGATCATGGGTATGAAAAAAACAACATACCGTATTTCTGTCAATCCATGGCACATAATCAGCAACATCTGCGTATAAGCCGCAATCAAAAATAATAAAATCATACTCATCAATTTCTCTTTTTGTATCTAGACACACTGAAAAGGAATAATGGCCGGCAACCTGTTTTATTTCCCGTATAAAGCCGGTATTTCCCGGGGGCCTGCCCCAGAATAATATTTTTTCCGGTCTTTTTAACCGTAAAGCTTTGTATAAGAAATTCCTGGCCTTATCCGGCTGGAAATGGATGCACTCATATAAGCAGGGTTTATCCCCCTGGATGGCCCGTAAATCAAAAACCCGGTTCCTTGTGTTTATTGGTTTATGAGAGATTATGTCTCGGGTAAGAGTATCCCATCCTTTATCCAGCCAATCGAGATCCTTCACCATTGTCCGGTGAAGGATATTCGCATTGGGATTCAATCCATGATACGAGACCACCCAATTATAGTCAGCCGGTAAATCGTCCAGCCGGTACCGGTCTTTAAAGATATGGTAATAAGCAATCCGGAAACTCACCTGGTCCCTTCTGAAATGCCCGTCAAACACATTTAAAATGCGGTCCCACCACTTTGCCCACTCATTTGCCAGCTCCACCAATATATCACGTCTCCCGGCAATAACCCCGCTATTCCATTCGATTCCTTCGTATGGGCTCCCTTTTCTAAAAATATGCAGATCATTCTGTCGATAAAACAGATCAAGATCCTGAATATATTTTCGAGGGTCCAGATTCTTGGGAATACATCCGGCAGCAGGTATTTTCCAGGGTATTTTCCACGCCCCCTGGACCCTGTCGATTCCTTGAGGATTTAAAACAACGGTATCGGCATCTAAAAATACAATGCGGTCACAATCTTTAGGGGCCTGTACTATTCCTTGTATTTTTTTATATTTTGATTCCATCCGGTTCAATGTATCTGTTCCGAGAATATCGAGCTCGATATGAAACCTTTTCAGGGATTCGCTTAATGTCCCGGCCATACTTCGATAGGTACTTCCCGAAGCAACAGTGAACCAGTAGGTGTTTTTTATTGACATCAATTCACCCCATAAAGATCCAGAATATTCCTGTCCCTGTCCATTACTTGTTTTGTTTCAAGACAGTTATTGATCTTTTCGCGTAATCCGTTTTCGTGGGTGGCTGTGAACTCTTCAAGTAGATAAGTATTTAACAACAACTTCCTCCCGGGATTGAGAAGGACCAGGTATAAAAATTGTTGAATGGTTTTTATATGGCCGGAGATTGCCTGAAAGATATCCTGATAATAAGTTTCCATGAATCTTATAAAAGGTGACAACCCCTTTGTTCTGAGTGTCATGGCGATAGGATCATGCAAAATTCTTTTTTCTATAGTTTCCCATGGCTGATGAATGAGATTCCCCAGTCTATAAGGGACCGGCGGTGCATAAAGGATTTCATACAACCCCACTCCCCCGTCCGGCCCGATGGTATAGTGATACCGCCGGGTTGTATGTTCAAAAGAAAGATCAGCAAGGGAATTTTTCCCCGGATTCTTCAGAAGCGGGGTTTCTTCCGGCTTACAGAGAAACAACGCCCTGCATACCGGAGTGGCCGGGAAGATATCTACAAAGAGCTCTTTTTTCATACCATTTGTTTTTGAATATGAGAAAGAGAGGGTATTGATATTAAAATTCTTATCATTCCGTTCTGTTTTTTCACACTCATATCCCATATCTTCCAATTCATGTATGATGGTATGAAAATCATTTTTATTGTTACTGCACCTTATATAATTATAATTGGGCTTCAACTGTGTTGAGGCACGATAGTAATTTACAAGATACCGATTATCATTATAAATAAGGTGGTCTTCAATATGGGATATTCTAATGGATATTTCCGGCATGATTTCATAGAGAGAATGGATTATTCTGGCTACTGCTGTTGCCAGGGGAAAACTACTCCCGATTCCTTCCCTGTGGTACCTGTCATATGACAGGATTAAATAAAAACGGCTTTTATCGATGACGGGATTTTTATTTAGCGCGTTTTTAAAATTTTCTATATAAAGAGAACATTTGCCGGCGGGATGTCCCCAATAACCATTCGTGTAAATACATTGAACGGGAAACCTTTCCAATATTTCCGCGTGATGGGGTAAAATGAAAAACTCACCGCCGGACAATGTCCAGCCGGGAGAACGATCCGACAAGGTGTGGTTGTATATGGCCTGTAATTCATTTGTAGACAAACTGCACGTTGCCAGGGGTGATCCGAAAACCCAGCAATGGGCGCAATGGGAAGGACACTTTTGTGTTACGCTTATAAGCAGCCGTCCTGGAACTATATCCATGTTTTCACTATCCAGTTGAACATTGGAATTAAATTCATGCCGCCTGTCCTCGTAAAGACTCTGTCTGGAAGGATCTAAGTCTTCCCTGTCCAGTATGTTTTTTCCATAAAATGACTGGAGGTATTCAAAATAGAGTTGTTTTTCCGCTTCTTCGATGTCCATATTTCTATTGTAATTTTTCATTCATTATCCCACCAATCCTGATTCCAGTATCTGCCTGTTGGACAGGAATTCAATGTGAAACATATTTTTGAGCCGTTCGGTGATGAATTCAGAAAGATCGTTACGATGACTGAAAATACAATCCTCTGCAATAATGACCTCAAAATCCAGGCTCCAGCCGTCAATGGCACTCAGGGCAATACAGCCGTGAGTATATACGCCACATAAGAAAATACGGTTAATACCATGTTCCCTTAATTTCATTTCCAGTCCGGTACGCATGAAAGCACTATGCCTTGTTTTGTGAATGATTATCTGATTCCCGGTCTCCTTTATATCTTCAACAATCATGGCCTCGTATGAATCCTCCAGCAGGCATGCGGAATTGTTCCGCTTCATATTAAGGGACCATGTGCTTTTATCTTTTTTGTGTACACTTATGATTTGATATATTTTTGAAGTTTCCGATTTTTCAAAAAGTTCGATAAGTGTATTAATCGAACCGGTTAATTGCCTGTATTTGACTTTTTTTTCTTTTGTATGAAAAAAATAATTTTGCATATCTATGATTAAAAGTCCATTACACATTATCTTGCATTAGTACCTTATAAAAACAGCTATTGTACTTCAACTATGTTGAAGATGAATCAATATATAAAATTTTACAATTCTTATTCCAGGACCCGGCCAGTGTCCCGTCAGAATGAAATACCAGGAGTTCTATTAAATCATCCAGATTGTCCAGCATCCGGGCGTAATTATTATCGGATGTGGCAAAGACAATGGGACAGGATGTCCCGGCATGATTATAATTCCAGACTTCGTACATGCAGTGTGATCCTGTATGAAACTTTATAAAATCGAAATGAGAATTTTCTTTTACCGCATCCATTATACCTCCAAAATCGATGGCATAATACTCACTTTGCTTTATAAAATCCTTTTGATAAATGTAATTTTCAGGCAATTTCGACAGGGTGGAAAAACAAATATTTTTAATACCGATCCCCAGGGCCCAATCAATATATTCTATTATCTTTTCATAGGAATCAATATAATTTTTGAGCAGACAGCAATTCAAACGTATTTTTTTTGCAACAGGATGTTTGTTCATGATGCCAATGAGTCTGGAATTGTCAAGGGGATTGCTAAATCCCATTAACCGGTCCGATTCAAAATCGATAAAATGGTGGCGGCTTATGTTTAGGTGATCGATAACCGGCTCAACATAATCCAGAATATCATAATCGATGATTCCGGAGCCATTGGTGCCGATGATTGGTTTGCGAAGCCCGTATTTTTTTATCAGGTCTATGATGGCAAACAGCCTTTCGGGTCTGATAGTCGGTTCACCGCCGACTATCTGAATAGAGGGATCCAGAAACCGGGTTTTTTTAATAGCATGATCCAGTTTCCTGATAAATTCCGTGTCGGAAATATCATCGCGTGTAAAATTCACTCTATTAATGCAAAATTGACAGTTGGCATTACATTTGCCAAACATATCAATATAAAAATTGATATTCCAATGGAACCTCATTTTTTTTTCATTTATTATTCCCATAATCGAGTTGTTCTGTAAATACGCAAGCCCTTTCTGAAAATATTTATTTCTATTCTCCCGGGCATTAATGGCATCCTCCAACAGAAAACTTGTCGTCTCTCTCATTCTTTCTACTATGAGCCCCTTTTCGTCTTTTTCATACGATACGTTTTTTCCAGATAGTTCTTCCATGTGCCGGAAAGCATTAATTTCGGATTCCGCTTATATCCGACCGGTTCAAAATAATGACCACAATACCGGCAGGTTCGATGTAATATTTCTGCCATCCGTTCAAAGGTAACCTCTTTGAGTGTTTTAATGGCCATATCTTTTTTAATGAAAACATCATCAATAGCCGCTGCCGGGGCACAGGGATAATATCCTTTATAATTCAGGGTCATTCCACACTGGTATAACTCCTGGCAGGGCTTAAGGTTTTCATCATCATAATAACCCAGATCGAGCGGGGCAACACATATCGGCTTGAATGGGGTATTTGCATCCTTTTTGTTCGAATTATTGATAATGAAGTCGGGAAGTTCCTTTAAAACCTGTCTGGACCGTGGAGAGTGGTTATTGGTAAAATATTTTATGATTAAATTCGTTTTAAACCGCTTTTTATGATATTCAATATATCGTTGTACTTCCTTAAAAATTCTTAGAATCCGGGAATGAAGTGACGGTTCACCACCGGCAATGTATATATGAAACCATTTTTTTTCCATTTCTATTGAATGATCGACAAAATTGATTATCGATGCCATATCAATTTCATTTTTCCGCGGGAATACCCCGCATAATCGATTACAATTCAGACATTTCAATGTGCATTCATACGTGATATCCAATACGATTCTGTTGAGCATTCTAATGGTCCTGGAAGGATTTACAATACCGTTTTTATTTGCTTCATGAATTTGCTCAAGATCATTAATTTCCACTATTTCCGCTGGTTTCAAATCCATATTTATCATACCTTTTACCTGGAAAGTATGTTTTTTATATAGAATGTCACTACTAAATAACACAAAAAAATTATAAAGTCAATGTAATATTCTTCATTTTATAATACTATCTTCCAGTGGTGAGTGCCTGGCCTGGCGGGTATAATCCAGGCAAAGGAACCCGGATACTGCCGGGGAACACACAGCGTTGGCTACGCCCACAACCCAAAATAAGAGAAGCAGGAAATAATTTATACCTGTAATTACATCAGATTCAGAAAGGATCCGG
>JAFGQK010000275.1 GCA_016935735.1 Spirochaetales bacterium
CCGGATCCTTCCTGGATCTGATGTAATTACAGGTATAAATTATTTCCTGCTTCTCTTGATTTGGGTTGTGGGCGTAGCCAACGCTGTTTATCTGTAGATAGACTGGGGATAAATCACTGAAAATTAATGAATACAATAGAAAATAGATACCCGTTTGTTATAACCCGCTTATTACGGAGAATGCTTACCCGATAAATTTCTTACAATTATAGTTGAAATTGGTTTTGTTTCAGGATACAATAGCAAAAAAATGATAGGATTAACTGTGCATTGCCAGGGAATCGGTTTTTCGATTTTTTTTTACTGTTTACTTCTTATCAGGATAAAAATTATTTGAAATAAGCTTAAACGGTCCCGGACTGGAAAAAAGGAGTTTTAATTATGAATAAGAAGGTCTTAATTTTACTATTACTATTTATCCCTTTATTGGGTTTACAGGCCCAGGCCCAATGGGGGGATGTGAATGGTGACGGGAATACTGATATTATCGATGCACTCTTGATAGCCCAGTACTATGTGGGATTGGATCCCCAGGGATTTAATCCTGAAGCTGCCGATGTTGATGCGGATGGCCAGGTTACCATTGTGGACGCCCTGTTGATAGCCCGGTATTATGTAGGCCTTCCTGTTCCAACACCAGTCTTAACACCAACACCAACGCCCACGTCGGAACCAGAACCGGCTGCATATCAAAAATATTCCGGTTATTTTCTGGTGGGTGCGGCAGTAGATACGAATTCGTACAGGGACGCACATGCCGGTTTATTACAAAAACATTTTAACAGTATTGTGTGTGAAAACGAAATGAAGTGGGATGCATTGGAGCCCTCCGAGGGTAATTTTAATTATTCAACTGCCGATGCCATGGTGAACTTTGCCCAGGCCAACAACATGAAGGTCCGCGGTCATTGCCTTGTGTGGCACAACCAGATTCCCGGCTGGGTGTTCCAGAATGCCAGTAAACAGGTTCTCTTAAACAGGATGAAAAATCATATTACCAATGTGATGAATCATTTCAGGGGAAAAATCTACTGCTGGGATGTTGTCAACGAAGCAGTCACCGGTAATAAAAGTGATGGAAGTGATGCGGGCGAGGATTTATCCCAGGTGGTTTCATGGGGTTACCGTAACAGTACCTGGTATCAAATTTGCGGAGAGGACTATATTCTTGAAGCCTTTAGAGCAGCCAGGGCAGCAGATCCCCAGGCGAAACTCTTTTATAATGATTATTGGAACTATCTTGACGGAAAACGCGCAATGATTATTTCTATAATAAGGAAATTACAAGCAGAGAACCTGATCGATGGTGTCGGCCTGCAATGTCACCTGAATATTTCACCGGCACTGGAAAGCCCGAATAATCAAACCGTATACCAGACAGTACCGAATCTTGAAGAAGAAATTCTTGAATATGCTTCCCTGGGATTGGAAGTCGAGATTACAGAGCTGGATATTTCCGTTTATACCCGGGATTATCCTTCAAGCGACTCCTCAAAATGGTACAGAAGTGAGACCGAGCTTCTGGCAGCCGGAATTCCGGATAAACAGGCCGCACGGTATAAGGAATTTTTTGATATGTTCCGTGAACATGGAAATCTTATTACCAATGTTACTTTCTGGGGAATTGCAGACGATAACACATGGTTGTCGGAGTTTGATTCGGGCAGGCCGGACTATCCCCTGCTGTTTGACAAAAGTCTTCAACCCAAACCCGCGTATTATTCCGTTGTTGATTTCTAACAGCCGGGTATTGAAGGTCTTTCGGTTCTTGATAAGCACCTTAATAAAACAACAATTGGGCTTTAACCTTGTTGAAGCGGGGTTTCAATCTTGTTGAAAAGAGGTCGCTGTAATATATTACTACAAAAAAAGGAGAATTAAAAAATAAGTTGGACACAGTTTTGCGGTATTTTTACGGTAAATCGCAACTCAATAAGTATCAGAATTATGATACAATAAAAGTTTAATTTAATATACAGATTGTATAAGAAAACGGGAAAAAGGTATTACAGGGTCCTTGCAGGGGGTATAGTGGAACGCCATGAACCCTTCGGTCACCAGCCAACGGTATAGTAGATGGTTTCTGAGTTGATAAAAATCGAATCATCAGGAATGGTAATAAAATAGTCTTCGTTAATATTTTAAAAAAAAGGAGTTTAATAATGGAAAAGATGAAATTCATGGTTTTAATGCTGCTTTTCCTCTGCATCGGGCAGGTGTTTGCAGCATCATGCGGGGATGTCAATTCAAGCGGAAGTATCGATGTCGTCGATGCGCTTCTCATCGCCCAGTACTATGTGAATCTGGATCCTTCGAATTTCGATTCCACAGTGGCGGACGTGAATGCGGACAGTTCGATCGATATCGTAGACGCACTCCGTATTGCCCAGTATTACGTGGGGCTCGTAATGGAACTCACATGCAACACCACTAATCCGGATCCGGTCTGGAGTGGCGGACCCTATACACTCAACGGCACAAGCGACTATATAGACCTCCCGGATGGACTTACCAATGACCTGGGTGATTTCTCGGTTGCATGTTGGGTGTATTTGAACTCGAGAGATTCCTGGTCGCGGGTCTTCGACTTCGGGGGGAATACGGACGTTTTTATGATGCTCACCCCTGCATCGGGTGATACGGGGAATCCGTATTTCGCGATTACCACTTCCGGCAACCCCGGGGAACAGGGCATTAATGGAACCAGTGCCATGCCGGCGGGTTCATGGCAACACATTGCAGTCGTCAAGAGTGGGAATACCGGCATACTGTACATCAACACACAGGAAGTGGGCAGGAACAACAGCATGACATTAACGCCTGCCGACCTGGGGAATACCACGAATAATTATATTGGAAGATCCCAGTGGTCAAATGATCCCTACCTGAACGCCAACATTGCCGAGTTTTTCGTTTATGACAGGGGTTTAAGCGCTTCGGAAGTGGCCGTTCTCGGGAGTAATCCACCACAGGATATAACGCCGGGTCCGACAGCAGTTTCGACTCCCACACCAACAGGATCAACGATAACGAAAATAATTCCACTGGGTGATTCGATAACCGATGGTCTTGTTGTTCCGGGCGGTTACCGGATTAAATTATGGAGCAGTATCCAGAACCTTGGCGCAACTATTGATTTTGTCGGTTCGCAGTCAAATGGGCCTTCTGAACTTGGTGATAAGGATCATGAAGGACACTCGGGCTGGCGGATCGACCAGATTGATTCCAATATTAATGGCTGGATGGATACCTACAATCCGCGAATTGTGCTGCTTCATATCGGTACGAATGATATCGGCCAGAATTATGATATTGCCAATGCACCCAACCGCTTAAGCACATTAATTGATAAAATCTGTGCAAAATTACCCGGGGATGGAAAATTATATGTAGCCAAAATTGTCCCGCTAAGTGGTCAAGATCAAAATATCAATAACTTTAACTCACAAATCCCGGGAATTGTTCAAAATAAGGTAAATTCAGGCAAGCCGGTATATATGGTCGATATGTATAGTGCGCTGACCCTTTCCGATTTACAGGACGGTGTTCATCCGAACCGGACCGGTTATGACAAGATGGCGGATGTGTGGTTTAATGCTATCCGTGATGACTTATAAGTAATTTCAACACAAATGAAGATTATCAACAACAGGGGAGGAAGTTTTTTCCCCCTGTTGTTTTCTGTTATCCTTTAGGCCTGATACATCTGCCTTTACAATTTTTCCTCTCCAAAGCTTGCAAGAAACTATAACTTTTATTATCATTATACATAACGAAGGCTTAAGCCCACAACCCAAATAATGAGTTATCCGGGTTTCTTTTAATGATACTGGTCTATTTAACCTGGCGGCCAACGTTTATCTATTTTGACTTAAAATCTTGTTAAAATAACAAAATCTTAAGTCAAAATAGCATACAATCAGTTATATACTTACTCCCGGAGGGGGGAATACGGAAGAATCATAACATATGGACAGGGTAGAAGAACTTTATATGTTCATAAAAGAAAAATATGATACTTCAATTCCTCCTGTAAAGAAAAGAATAAAAAAAGCCGATTTTTTTCACTATTTTTTTAAGGAAAAAAAGAAAATTATAGAATGGAACAGGAAAAAATATCTTTTAAAGTTTTCGTTTTTTAAATTTAAAGTAAAGCAGGTTTCAAACCTGCACTATAAAATCGATGGATTTTATCTTAAATACTTATTACCTGTATCAAAATACTTGCCGGAAATTATCACTAATGGATGGCAGTGGCAAATATTATCTATCCGGGAGTATAACACAATAGTTTTTTTTAAAGATTTCTGCAATAAATGTTCGCACATCGGAGAAGATAAAAGCCTTTCAGTAAAAAAATACTTACTTATGGAAGAAAGCTTTTTAAAACTGATTTGTAATTCCGAATCCATACAGATACTCTTAAAAGGACTGGAAAAAATATTGGTATTCTATAAAGAGCAGTTCTTTAAATCAAGTACTGTCCTTGCATCACTATTAAAGGATCTTACTATATTTTTTTCTCCCGGTTACCTGAATCCCTCATTTTTTGATCTTATTCTCGCCTATAATATTTCCTATTATAGAAAATACCTGGTAATATATGATCTTATGACCAATTATTCCAGAAATATTATTCCTGCAAATTTTTTTTCTTGTTCCAGGGATATTTTCCGTATGATCATTGACTTCCTCAAAAAAACCATGGAAGACTTGAAGAAACTTCAAACTAAAATTGTTTATATTGAACAGCTTAAAGCTTTAAGTACTTTAGGGAAAGACCAGCCCCCGGGGAAAATAATAAGCTTTTATTCAAAATCCGGGCATGACTGGCGGGATGATTGTGATGACGCATTTCTTTTGATTCTTATCCTTTTGGAAGAAATTATCAATCGACTTGGGATTTTTATCAGGAATGAATGGCAGGTGATGAATGAGGAAGAAAGAATCATTATGTTAAAGATTGTTTCATCAAAAGAGGCTGATGATGTATATACCGAGTTAGAGAAAGAATTTCAGTATTCAAAAGCACGGTATACGACATTACTTTCTTCTCACATAACACTTGAAAGATTTTTACATGCTGATAATCCCAGGGAAATCATACTGGAGAAGGGACAAAAATATATTTATGATAAAATTGGCAATATGTTCTCCTGTTTACATGATTTAGCATGTATTTTCTATAATATT
This sequence comes from Spirochaetales bacterium, assembly GCA_016935735.1. Lineage (GTDB taxonomy): Bacteria > Spirochaetota > Spirochaetia > SZUA-6 > JAFGRV01 > JAFGRV01. The sequence continues at coordinate 5,194 of JAFGQK010000275.1, forward strand.
TATGAAAAGCAGGGTGAAGGGTATAAAAGAATATTGTATTATATGATTACTCATCCGTCCGAGTGGAGGGGGAAACCTGTTTATGCTTTATACCAGTATTATATTGAGTTATTCCTACAAATCGGCGGATTTTTTAAAGAAAAAAAACTTCAATTAAAGTTAGAGAAATATCCAAAACTCATTAAAGAAGTAAAAAGCTTAAAAGAAAAATTAAAGTGGACAAGCGACACACATAACTTTATTATTAAGGCAATAGAAAATGATGAGAAAGAAAGTGAAGCGGAAAATGAAAAATAGTGATTTTGATGAAAATGATGAAGCAATGCTCCATAATCCCCGGGGAGTGGGATTTAAAAAGATTCTTGTGGTCGATGATATAATGTATGTGGTGAAATCCATTTCACGGATCCTGCGGTCCGAGGGTTATTTTGTTATTACTGCGATGACCGGAAAAGAAGCTATTAAAAAGTTTGATAAATATAAACCCGATCTTATAACTATGGACCAGATACTTCCTGATATGACAGGATTGCAACTCGTGGGAAAACTAAAAGAACGCGGTGGAGGAGAAAAGGTAAAGATTATCTTTGTTTCTGCAGTCCAGGGAAAAGATGAGATAAAGTCGATAATAGGCACCGGGATCAGCAATTATATTTTAAAACCATTCAAAAAAGAAAATCTTATAGCCATTGTAAAAAATCTAATCGGCTAAGAAAATGATGCAACTGGATTTCCCGTTTACCGTTTTACATCGGAAAAGACTACTGCATCAACTATATTATGAACATAGCTCCGCAAATTATTTAATGGAAGAAAAGGGAAACCACCGATTACAGAGGAATAGATAGAAAAATCTGCGAAATCGGTGTAATCGGTGGTTTCATCTCTTTATTGTGGAAAATCGAAATTCCTGGACAAAAATATAAAAAACAGCATAGAGGGTACAGGAAACGTAAAATACCGTACGGGATGTTTCAACATTCTGCCAGAGGGTATCATAATCTTCACCATAGCCTTGAGTTGTACTGTATATAGCATAACGAAGGCTTAAGCCCACAACCCAATTAACAAGCTATCCAGGTTCTTTTAATGATACTGGTCTATTTAACCTGGCGGCCAACG
>JAFGQK010000033.1 GCA_016935735.1 Spirochaetales bacterium
CAGGACGGAGGCACCAGGTGGTGTCCCCCAGGGGGACGGAGGCGCCAGGATGGTGTTTAAAGCCTGGGAGTTAACGGCATCCCTGGGAGACGGAGGGCACCAGGGGTTGGTGTTCGAAGCCTGGGAGGAGCCTGCCTGGGGGACGGAGGGGGCACCAGGTGGTATTCAAAGCCTGCCTGGGGGACGGAGGCGCCAAATGAAGGTACCATGATTCGGCAATATTCAGGGGACGAAGGTAACGAAAATAATATTAAACAGAAGTTAGCTCCATATGATCTGGATAATTATTCTGATAATCATTACAATATAATATAAGTATTAAATGAGATGGAAAAGAAACCATATAACGATTTTGATACTCTGTTTGCTGCATACAAATGGAAGCCGATCTATGGATGTACTGGACGTTTTATATTAAGAGAGAAAAATCAATACACAATAGCTGAATTAACACAGGGGAGAGTAGATATTAAAACTTTTTCCACGGACAGGGCTCAGGATATGGTGTGTATTGTGATTTTTGATAATGGTGGTATTATTTCCTATAAGAAAGATGATGGATCATATGTTCATACATTGAATAATAAAGATGGCTTTATAAGAAAACTTAAAATGCTGGATTTAATTCAGATAGTTAATAATAAAGGAGAAGCATAATGGCAGACTTAATAAAACTTCTCGATTTTTATACAGAAAAAGACCACGAAATCCTCTTCGGGCGGGATGAAGAAATAAAAAGCCTTATCCATTTACTTCATTCATATCCAATAATTATTATGAGCGGAGAGTCCGGTACCGGAAAAACATCTATCATACGGGCTGGTCTTATTCCCCTTCTCGACAGGGACACTATAATAATTTATCATCGCTTAAATCCGGACAGCAAGAAAATATTAGCGGAAAAACTTCTTTTATATCTAGAAAATTTACAGGGAGTAGAAAAATGCTTTGAAAAGATCGTTATGGCTCTGACAGATAAATTCAAAAAAGAAGGGAAAAAATGTATCATTATTCTTGACCAGTTTGAAGAGCTTCTTGTTGAGTATCAGGATGGGCGTAATTGGTTTCCTGTCAAGATACTGAGTTCTATCAGTAACGCTTCATCTATCCAGTTCCTTTTTTGCCTGCGAAGCGACTATCTTCCTCTTTTTATGATGTGGCTTCACCCTACACGGCTTCATTTTTTTGCGGAACAATTCTACTATCTTACTCGTTTTTCTGAACATATTGCCCTGCAGGTATTACAACAAATACTCTCATATCAAAACATCAACCCTGGATATGACCAATTTTCGCATATTACTACCCTCCTTGCGGAACTTGATGTTGAGGGGACAGTGTATCCCCCGCATTTACAGATTATTGCTTCGTATCTTTTACAACAAGCAGCGCAAAAGAGACTGTCTGACCTGGATTTTACTGTAATGAATATTAAGGAAATAGAAAAAATATTATCCGGTTTTTTTAACAAAGAACTTTTTAAAGATATGACAGATTCACACCGGAAAATAGTAAAACAAGTACTTGACACCCTTGTTGGCAGAGAAGGACTCAGGAGAAAACTTACTTTAAATGAATTATCTATAAAAATAAAATATCATGAAGATGATCTTTTACCTTTACTCAACAAATTGATTGAAAGACGGACATTACGAAGAAACGAAGAAGATAAATTTGAGCTTGTTCATGATTTTCTCTCAAGGCATTTTTTTGAATCATTCAACACAGAAGAAAAACACAACCGGAGACTCCAGGATATGTTTACCACTGCAATGATGGACTACAGGGATGCTGGTATTCTTCTGGATGAGAGGAGAATCAGGCTCTTCCTCCATTACCGCGATATACTTGATCTTGATAAGGAAGCCAGACTTTTTCTGATTAAATCGGTTCTCTCACTCTTTGTTATCGGATATAATCCCTACCTGGATATTTCCATGAATCAGGATCTGCTTGAACTACTAAGAATCGAAAATAATAAAGATAACAGGCTATCCATAATCGCTAAACTAAACACTATTACAGGTTATAATGATCTGCCTTATTTAAAAGAATTATACGAAAAAGAGAATGACTATATGGCGAAAACGGATATTCTCACCCTGATTGCAGAACTCGATCCGGATTGGGTCAAGAAGATATGTGAAGATCACCTTGGTAACTGGGAAACCCTCCATGAAACATATCTGGAAGGACTGTTACGGGCCATCCGTTCTATCACTGAAGCTCATTTCTCCCAGCTTATTCTTCCTATTCTTTCCGAACATTCATCTGATTCTATTCAGCTTGCATCACTCGAGACAATTGAAGCTATAAAGAACGCATCAGTTATCCCGGATTTATTAACATTTCTGGAAGAAAAAAAGATAAAAATAGCGAGGGTCATTGATTCATGTATTCTTACCATTGATAACCTGCTGTATACTGTTCAGGAAAAATCAGAATATGAATCGTTAAAAAGACGATTCATATCGACGCTGAAAAAATTGATATATAAATCTGTTTATGTATCCCAGCCGAATGCTTTTACTGCATATATTAAGCATTCTGAACCAGACCCTTCTGAGTGCGAATCACTCCTCACCACAACACAAGATAATTATAATATTGAAAGTATTATCAGAGCTATGGGTGAAATCGGGGATTCTGCTTATCGAGACACACTCCTTTTCTTTATACAAAATACAGATGACAATACATATATCGAAACTGCTATTTCCTCCTTAGGGAGATTGCAGGAGAATATGGATTTTGAACTCTACCGGAATTTGTACAAAACATACTCTTCTTCCCAGATCCGGTATATAATTATTGATAATCTTGTTGACTCGGAATACAGGGAGGCAATAGAACTCTTTCGTTCAATCATTAAAAATAAAGATGAAACAGACAGTACTTTATTAATGAAAGCAACAGGGGGATTGCATAAATTCGGTAATGAAGACGATATTCAACTCCTTAAAAGTCTTGTTACTGAATCACAGGATATAGCTATGAAAGAGCATTATATTGAAGTTATATCAAACTTCAACACAACATATGCACCAATAATAAAGAAGACACTTAAGGAAATCTGGAATAACGAACAACAGGATTCTTTGCGAATTCTAACAGCATGTAAATTATTCCTTTTAGGAGATTCAACCTTTTATCCATTTCTCCTTTCAAGGCTTTCCAGGATTGATGAACATTTTGAAAAATATATACAACAATCCTTATTTGCATTCACAAAGGATCCGGTAGTGGAGATATTCAGAGTCTTTCTTAAGCATAAAGGACCATTCCCCGAACCGGACACAGTTCAAAGCACCTTACAGGATATCGTCCTTCATGCAGCAAACAGGGAGTATGCATGTATCGCCCTCACTATTCTGGGGGCTTTCTTCGGAACTGGAATCCAGGATTGGTTCCACGAACTTCTCGGCACGGCAAACAGACCGGAATTACGTGGCCTGGCACTCCTGGCAATTGCTGAAGATTCCAGGAATGATATACTCGCACTTGTGGAAGACCGGCTATTTACAAGTAACTGGCCACTTACACAGAAATTTGCCCTTTATGCACTTGGTATATTAAACCTGGATGGAACAAATCATGAAAATCGGATAAGCATACTGGATCACTTTATTCGTGAAACTACATTCCATGATCTTCTTGATCATGCAATATGGGTATATTATGCTTGTGGTACAAAAAACGATTGCGAGAATATCGAACAGCTACTCTCTGATGAAAGAGGTATGAAAATACGGAACAGCTATTTTATACAGCGGCTTGAAAATACCCTTATGAGTATAAAAGAAAATCCACTTGAAGACAGGGATCTGCCCCTGTTGGAAAATCTTTATAAAATAGAGAATTACTGGTGGCGGCAGTCATTAAGATTGAGTCCGATGATTTTCACTATTTAATATAAAGACTGAATATTACGTAACCTGGAACCAGTGGGGATGGGGACGGAACCAGTGGGGACGGAGGCAGCAAGACCAGTGGGGACGGAGGCAGCAAGACCAGGGGGGACGGAGGCAGCAAGGCCAGTGGGGACGGAGG
>JAFGQK010000276.1 GCA_016935735.1 Spirochaetales bacterium
GAAAATATGGATTCTTCCCTTAAAGAAAAATTCAATCAATTTTCTGCACAACTCTGGGAGGATCTGGACCATCCCGGGGTCAGCGGTATCAGGGTTCTCCGGGAGTTGAAAAACAAGAAAATGGTTCCAGCTGATGTCACCATTCCCATCGTATTTACCAGTATGATTTCAGAAAATAACAGTAAAGCAGAAAATGATACGTTTGCCGATTTTATCAGTTATACGATTACCCAGACACCGCAAGTGTACCTGGATCATCAGGTTTTTATGAGAAACGGGACACTTGTCCTGGCATGGGATGTGATAGAGGATTATTTTGAACCGGCGGTGCTTACAATGATGTTTGCAGATTATTGCGGATTAATTAAACAGGTCGGTGCCCGTACCGGGGACCCGGCTGATGTGTCAGTCAAAGAATTGTTTTCTCCTGTACATGAAGTGTTACCGCCGCAGCCGGATGAACAGGAAAAATATGAGGAATTCCAGCTAACGGATCAGCAGCAGGCCTACTGGTTCGGCCGCCTGACAAATGATTATACCCAACCGGTTGCCTGCCAGTTTTACCAGGAATTCGATGCGCAAAATATCAATAGTGCTAAATTCAATAAGGCATTGAATACATTAATCAATTACCATGAAATGCTGCGGGCTGTTATCTTATCAAAGGGAAAACAGGTAATATCAAAAACACCCGGGTCGTTTGAAATTGAAGTGATTGATTTAAGAGAGGAAACGGAAAACGGGAAAATGGAACGGCTTAAAGAAATTAAAAAATCAATGGTCGAGTATGTTTTCCCATTGGATACCTGGCCGATGTTTGATATTAAAATATCCTTACTGGATGAAGTGAATGCCCGTATTCATTTCAGTATTGATATGATGATAGCAGATGGGAAAAGTATTGAAATAATAATAAACCAGCTTTTTTCCCTGTATGATAATGTATCCATCCCGGTCCCCGCTTTTTCTTTTCGTGATTATGTCATGTACAAAAACCGTTTCAAGGAACCGGGTGAAAAGGATGTATATACCGGGTACTGGGAAAAGAAATTTGAAAACATGGCACCTGCACCCGATTTTCTGAACATCACACCGGGGCAGCCATTGGAGAAAATCAACCGGGGAAGCTACCGGTATGAGTTTATGCATTGGAATTTATTAAAGAAAAAAGCAAAGGAACTGGGTGTGTCACCACAGGTGATTCTTCTTGCCGCTTATGGGGAAGTTCTTTTGGCCTGGAATAGGCGTGAATCTTTTTCCCTTGTCGTGCCCTGCTGGGAAAGGACCCCGGTCCACCAGGATATAAACCTGGTGGTTGGTGATTTTACCACCCTCTGCTGGGTCTCATTTGAAAAAAATGATCTCTCCTTTGTTGAAAAAATCAGGCACTATCAAAAGGTATTACAGGATGATATAAAGCACAGCCGCGTAAGCGGATTAACGGTACTCCGTAAAAAGAATGACAGGGATCTTTCTTTTCCTGTTGTGTTTACCAGTCTCATGTCTGAAAATGGTTTAAAGCTGCCTTATCCCATTAAAACAGGGGCATCCCTTTCGCAAACACCCCATGTTTTCCTGGATAATATTTCCAGGCCTGACGGCGATACAATACATCTCCATTGGGATGGTATTGAAAATGCATTTCCGCAAGGCATGCTTGAATCGATGTTTGACGGATATTGCCGGTTGTTGAATTATCTGTTCACCTCCGGGGATTGGGATCGGACGGATTTTCAGGCTGTTATTAAAGCCCACCGGGGTTCATTTCCTCGAACAACAGATAATGATATGCTGATGATTGATAATTGGAATAATACATATAAACAATACCCGGATTCCGGATGCCTGCATGAATATATTGAAGAAAAAATAAGGGAAGTTCCCGATAGTACTGCTGTTGTTTTTTGCGGTCAACAAATCGATTATAAAACCCTGAATGCACGATCGAATCAATGTGCCCTTTACCTGAGAAAAAAGGGAGCCGGTCCCGATACGATTGTAGCTGTTATGATGGAACGTTCGTTTGAAATGGTGATAAGCCTTCTTGCGATTCTCAAAGCAGGTGCTGCATACCTGCCTGTTGATCCTCATTACCCGGCGGAGCGGATCCAATTCCTCTGTGATGATGCAGAAGTCGATATTTTATTGACCCAGCAGAGATTTAAAGACAAGGCACCGGGAGTAGAAAACGTTATATGCCTGGATGCTGAATGGAATTTAATGGAGAATAAAAATGTACAAAACCCCACAGTGATTACCAATCCTGATAATCTGGCATATGTTATTTATACTTCCGGGTCGACCGGGAACCCCAAAGGCTGTATGATTCCCCATAAGGCTATCTGCAACAGGTTATTCTGGATGCAGGATGCATACCGGATAGATACAAAGGACAGGGTTTTGCAGAAAACACCATATACCTTTGATGTATCGGTATGGGAATTCTTCTGGCCCATGCTGACAGGTGCGACAATGGTAGTTGCAGAACCGGAAAAACACAAAGACAACCGGTATCTTGTGGATGTTATCCAGAGAGAAAAAATCACCACCTGCCATTTTGTTCCATCGATGCTCAATTTTTTCCTGAACCAGGAAGGCGCGGGAAATTGCACAACCCTTCGCCATGTTTTTACCAGCGGTGAAGCCCTTTCCTATCATACAACGGACAGGTTTTTAGATTTGTTAGATGCCAGACTCCACAATCTCTACGGGCCAACAGAAGCCGCGGTTGATGTCACCTATTGGGAAGCGGACAGGCGGGAAGATAAGAAGGTGCCGATTGGAAGACCCATATCCAATATTCAAATTCATATTCTGGATAAAAATTTAAAACCTGTTCCTGTCAATTCTCCCGGTGAACTGCATATAGGCGGTACCGGATTGGCAAGAGGATACTTGAATAGAAAAGAATTAACAGGACAGAAATTTATTCCCAATCCATTTAAAAAGAATGAAAAACTCTACAAAACAGGGGACCTCGCATGCCGGCTTGATGATGGAAATATAGAATTCCTGGGTAGAATTGATTTCCAGGTAAAAATCAGGGGATTAAGAATCGAACTGGAGGAGATAGAAAACAGGATATTAAAACATCCTGCCTGTAAAGATGTGGCAGTCCTGGTGAGAGATCATGATACCATCGATCCGAAAATTGTCGCTTACTGGGTTCCCAATCCCGGAGAGATACCCCCGGTTAAAGAATTGAGAAAATTTGTCGGATCTTCACTGCCTGATTATATGGTGCCCAATATTTTTGTCCAGTTGGAGAAATTACCGGTGACGATACATGGAAAACTGGATAGAAAAGCCCTGCCATGGCCTGTTAAAAGAAGTGAAACGAACAAACAAATAAAAATGGAGTTAAAAATGCCGGCGGATGAAAAGATTGATAGCATTATTGATAATATCATGGAGTATTTAAAAGAAGCCGTTTGTATAGATGAAATTGATACGGAAGAAAGTCTATTTGACCTGGGTGCTACTTCTCTTACACTGGTTCAAATAGCCCAGAAGCTTGAAAAGGAGGAAGATATTGCTGTGCCGATTGAAGTTTTTCTGAAAGAGCCCACTTTGCATGGGTTACGGAAATATTTGGAAAAAGTATTCAAAGATAAAAATGACACTGCAACAGATAAGGGAAAACCCGGATCATTTGAGGGGAAGTATCAGAAATCTGCTATTATTTCGTCAGGCACACACTACAATAAAAATGGGAAAATAAAGAATCCTGTTAATGATGACACTGTCTTCTCATCTTTTTCTGATAAGCCAATAAGTATGAAACAAATCAGTGAACTATTGGGGTTATTACGAATTCATGTTGAAAATGATAAATACAATACACTGTTTGTTTCTTCCGGCGGGCCGGTTTCGACTCATTTTTATTTATATGTTAAAAAAGATAAAATAGAGGGATTAGGGGAAGGAGTGTATAAATATGATCCCTTTGCACATCATCTGGTTTTTTCAGGAGCTGTATTACAGAAAAATATAAGCTTTCTGTCCCCGGGTCATCCCCTGTTCGGGGAGAAATGCCACTTCCTCCTTTTTCTTGTTGCCGATTTATCGAACTGGAAATTACACTATAGACAGGGATATAAAATACTGTCGCTGCTTGATGCTGGTTATATATCCCAGACATTAATGGAAAGAACCCCCCCGGGTCTGCTTTTATTACCGTTTATTGAAGCCGATTACAGAGGCCTCCGCTCACTCATGCCTCTGGAAGCGAATGAGAAAATACTCTATTGCTTGTCCGGTGTATTTATGAATCAAAATGATCATTATCATCCGGTCCCGGTGTCCGGCAGGTTACCGAGAATCTATAAAAGTGATATTGAAATTTCTGAAATGGATTTTGATAATGCATCGATTGGTTTCACTCATAATATACATCATAAGCATGAATTTAAAAACCGGCAGGCAGAGCATGATATAAACAACACAATAATGCTTGGTAATTGTGAACCACATTCGCTATCATCCTATAAACCTGAAAAAAGATTCACAAATAATACAATACCCCGGGAAAAAATAAAACAGTTATTTGAAGGCTTTAAAACCTCTAAAAATACTGCTTTTACTCCCCACTATATCAAACTGGCTCACGATGGTGACTTTAAATTATGGGTATATGTAAGGAAGGACAAAGTAAAAGGTTTTTCACCCGGTATGTATCATTATAATCCCCGGGAGGATTCCTTTATAAAATTAAATATTAATAATCTTGATCTGCGTTACTCTTATTTCCCGGGAAACAGGAAAATAGTTGACCAGGAGGCATTTCATTTGTTCATCATTGGTGACCTGGAAAAGTTATCATCAGATTACGATGGGGAATGCTTGCATTATGCATTAATTGAAGCAGGACGATTAGGTCTCCATCTTTTAGGAAAGCAGACCAGACTGAATATCGGTTTATGCCCTATTGGATTAATTAATTTTCATACTTTGAAACAACGATTGCAATTAAAACAAAATGAGATACTTCTACATAATATTGCAGGAGGCAGTGTAACATGATCTCTATAACGGGGAGGGGAGGTACACATACCCCCGCCTCTGGCGGGGGTAATGTTATGAGCATGGAACGGGAAAAAAGGCTATAGAAGCAGTTACCGGGAGAAGCACCTCTTGTTTTTTTAAAAGATTAGTACAAAAATATAAGGAGATAATAATGGAGGTGCGGGAGAATGAAGTATCCTTATGAAATAGAAGAAGACCCCCGGAAGCTTGCTGAACTCGGCTTCTGGACAGAGGACGTCTATCGTGATCTTATGGCCTGCCAGAAAGGATTAATGACAGAAAAGGAATTTACATCCAGGTATCATAAAAAATCGGCGATTCTCTGCCTGGATATGACCGGGTTTACAAAATCGACACTTGCACATAGTGCTTTATTCAGTTTTTACAGAATTCTTAATGTCCAGGAAATTTGTTATCCTGTGTTCAGAGCCTGTAATGCGGATATTATTCATGCTTTTGCAGATAATTTCGCTGTGATTTTTTCAGATCCGTCAGATGCACTGGATGCCTCATTCGAAATACATAAAAGAATCAGTATTTATAATGAATCGGAAAGGGAAATGAAAGATATTGTCCAGTGTTGTATTGGTATTGGTTATGGCGATGTGTATTCCATAGGTCATGACCAGGCAATGGGGGATGAGATGAACCGGGCATCTGTGCTTGGCGAGGATACGGCGAAAGGTTCGGAAACACTGGTAACGGAAAATGTGTACGAAACGCTTAAGCATAGAACCGATTGCCTCTTCAGGTTACAGACCCAGGATGATGTTCCATTCCCCTTTTACTCGGTACAAAAAAAAGAGGAGTGCAGCACATAATGATTTATCATCATGGACCACACCACCTCTCGAAACCCAAAGTAATTATAAAATATACATAATGAACGCTGTTAAATCGCATTCAGTCTAAATTATCTTTTTTGCAAATGGAATATACCAAAAGGTATATTTTTGCTTTTTGAATTGAAAATATCACAAATTCCGCGGTAAATTTGACAAAAATAGGTGTATTGACACTCACTACTGTACGGAATACTATAATCACAGGTTTTAGAGAAATAAGTACGATGCTTCAAAACAGAGAAAAGGATATAAAATCTCCCGGCTGGTACCTTGAGGCTATTTCCGGGAACGAAGGAAGATACTCCATACCCATTGATAAAGACCCTTTTTTTATCGGGAGAAAGCAGGAGTGCCATCTTATTCTCCAGGGGAAAGACGTATCCAGAACTCATGCAAAGATATTCTCAAACGGGTCATTCCTTTTTATCAAGGATCTTGACAGTACAAATGGTACATTCATCAATACAGTAAGAATCCGGCATGAAACAAGACTCAAAAGCGGGGATATTATCCAGTTTGGTTCTATTGAATTTAAAATCCGGCAAACAGAAGAGGAAGAAGGGGAACATACAGCCACTTTCAGTATGAATACCCATGCAAGAGAACAATCCTTTTTTACCTGCTATAATCTTTCTTCCAGGGAACAGGAAATTTTTTTCCTTCTTATAGAGGGAAAAACGACAAAAGAGATTGCAGATGCCCTATTTATATCCCCGGGAACGGCAAAGAATCATGTGTTAAGTATTTTTAAAAAAACAAAGGTTCACTCACGAATGCTCTTGATGACAAAGTATCTGCAATTCACCCACTAATCCCTTTTAAGAAATTCTTTACATTTCATTTTTATGATTGTGTATATTTTTTTTTCCTTTTCCTCCAGGTTATGATGAAGCTTTATGCCGGGTTTATTACATTAAAGTTTACCCGGGGACGTTCTTCATGATAGAATCGTTGCAATTCACCCACCAGAAAGCGATTTTTTCTTCATATTTTTTACATTTATATACAGCTTTTCTTGACTTTTTAAAAGATAATTCACTAAAATTTGGTTTATGAACAGTATTAAAAACCTTTTTCCCTATATCAAAGATGAAGATTTTATCTACATCCAGACCCATAATTTCCCGGATCATGATGCTGTTGCATCTGCATATGGTCTTAAGTACCTGCTGGAACAGGAAGGAATAACCTCCCACCTTATTTATGAAGGAGCTATCCAGCGGGATTCCCTGTTTGCCCTTATCGAACACCTGAACATCCCGATAAAGCATGCCGGCGAATACCCGATAAAGGAGGAAGAAAAGATAGTTATTGTCGACGGATGTAAAGGCAATAAAAATGTAACAGATTTGATTGGTGATGAAGTTGCCGTAATCGATCATCATGAAGTGACCTCCCCGGATGATGTGGAGTTCAGCGACATACGGCCGGAGTATGGTGCATGTTCCTCCCTGATTTACCAATATTTTCTGGAACTGGGGCATAAACCAAGCCGGGATATTGCCACCGCCCTTTTATACGGTCTCCAGGTGGATACCCTCCAGATGAGCCGGGGTGTATGTAATGACGACCTTGAGGCATATTATGGTCTTTACCCGGAAGCGGATGTCCAGTTTATCAATTCTAAATTAAGGAATCATATCCAGGAGAAAGAACTTCCCTTTTACCGGGACGCTTTTGATAATGTCATTATCCGGAACAGATTTGCCTTTTGTTACTTTAAAGAAGGATGCAACCAGAATCTTCTTGGTATTATCGGGGATTTTTTCCTTACCCTCCAGGAAGTGGATTTTGTCTTTCTCTGCGCACGGAATGATTCACAAATCAATTTCTCTTTAAGAAGCGAAGTACCGGAGTGGAATGCGGCCATAATCATCCAGGAAATATTAAAAGGTATCGGTTTTGGCGGAGGTCATGCCGACATGGCAGGCGGGATTATAAAAGACGCTTCCCGTTTTAATGAAGATGATATATTGGTAAGGCTTTCCGGTTTGTTACTATAGGGCGGATGGAAAACCACTTTATTATTCATCAACTTCCTTTGACGCTAAAGGTGAAATCCAATGGAAACCCTTTTAACATGGCTTGAATCATGCAGGGTGTGTCCCAACTTCTGCGGGGTGAACAGGATCAAGGGCGAAAAGGGGAAATGCAGAACCGGGAGCGGGCTTGTCGTTTCCTCGGCAAATCTCCATTTTGGCGAAGAACCCGTGCTTGTCGGTTCCGGGGGGTCGGGTACGGTCTTTTTCACTTCCTGCAACCTTCAATGCCGGTTCTGCCAGAATTACGACATAAGCCAGCTCGATTACGGGAGCGGGATATCTTCCGGGGAACTTGTTTCCCTTGTGCTTCACCTCAAATCCAGCGGTGCGGAAAATATCAACCTTGTCACCCCGACTCACCAGGCACCTCAAATTTTCGAGGCACTCAATCAGGCCAGAAAACGGGGACTTACCCTGCCGGTCGTGTATAACTGCGGGGGGTATGAAAACCCGGAGTTTATCCGGGAGTTGGACGGTCTGGTGGATATTTATATGCCGGATTTTAAATACGGCTCGAGCGAAGCAGGCGAACGCTATTCCCTCATAAAGAACTATGCAGAATACTGCAAGGAATCCCTCCTGGAAATGCAAAGGCAGGTAGGGACACTCAAAATCAATGCAAGAAATGTTGCGGTCAGGGGTCTCTTGATCCGGCACCTTGTCCTGCCGGATCGAGCGGCCGGTTCAAAACAAGTAATCGATTTTCTGGTGGAAAATATCTCGGTGGATACGTATATCAATATCATGGACCAGTACAGGCCGGTGTACCGGGCAAGTGAATTTAAGTCGCTCAACAGACGGCCGTTCAGGCACGAAATTGATGAAATTGTCCGGTATGCAAGGGAAAGGGGGATGAGCAGGGTGCTGTGTTGAGTGTCTGAAGTAATCCGTAAAGGGCCGCACAGATAAAGAAGAGGGGTGAAACGACGGATAAGCCCGGGAGGCTTCGGGACGCAGATAAAGACGGATTGGTTTTTCTTAATGCACTCAAAGAAAGTTATCCTGATTTTATCTTACAACACAACAAAGAGTTTATACTATTGTAATATTTTTCTTTACAAAATAGGGAACAGGTATTTTGAGATTACTCAGGATTCAACTGGGAGATATCACCTCTATGAAATGGGGAAGCAGGGGAAGTAAGAAATTTTCAAGAATTATGGTAAATACCTTTAAAAAAGCTTAGAATTATGGTAAAATTATTCGATAGGGAGTCAAGATATGCAAAATATTGCTTTTGAAGATAGATACAGAATAGAGGTAAACGAAAGCACGAAAAATTTTGAAAGCGATGTAAAAAAAGGCGCGGCACTTCTCTTTTTTATTGAAGAAAAGCTTACCCTTGGACAGGCGGCAGAAATGGCCGGTATGAGTCAACATGATTTTATGAAATACGCAAGCAGTCTTGGCATCCCGGTTATCAGGTATCCGGCCTCGGAATTGAAACAGGAAATTTTGTAAAGAAAATGATAGTTTCAAATACTTCCCCACTTATTTTACTGGCAAATATTGGTAAACTTGATTTAATCGAAAAGATATATACTGATGTCCTGATACCTGAATATGTATATACAGAATGCATCAGGGATAAAAAACCTTTTTCAGAGGAACTGGAAAGGTTTTTGCAGGGGAAAATTCAGGAAGTAAAAGATAGAAAGGGTGTGGAAAACCTGATGCTTGTTGTTGATAAGGGTGAAGCCGAGGCAATACAATTGGTACTTGAAAAAGGTATAGATAAAATATTAATTGATGATTTAAAGGGAAGGAATATTGCAATTTATAATGGATTAAGTGTCATTGGAACAGTTGGATTGCTGATTAAGGCTAAAAAAGAGGGACATATAGAAGAGATTAAACTCTTATTAGAGGAACTGGAAAAAGCAGGAATGAGAATATCGAAAACTCTGAAATTGGAAGCCCTGGCTCTTACCGGAGAGGATTAAAACTAAGGATTAATGGCTTTAGGACAAATAGCTGCAAGAACAGAAGGAGACATTTATCAAGCACATATTTTCTGGTATTATGCAGCAAAGCTATTGGATGATAATCAAAACATCGAAGAAGTAAGTTTTGAGTATGATCAGATCGCTGGTGTTGATGATATTTGTATCAAGTATAAGGGCCAGGGAATTTTAGAAAATGAGCAATATTATAAATCTGATTTTATACAAGTAAAATATCATGTAGATAAAAGAAATGCGTATTCTTCAGATAATTTATGTGATCCGGTTTTTAATAAGAATAAGGGAAGAATCGATGAATGAATTTCTGAGAAATACTAGAGGAATTATAAATTTTTTAGTTATAATAAATTTAATTGTATTTTTATCATTTCTTGGTTATCGTCATATTGTTTTAGATAATTTTTCAGATATTTATTATCAAATAGAATTATCAAAACAAGGCAATAAGTTGCTGTAATTATTATCAGAAATTATCCGTACACGAGAACCCGAAGAGAGTATGGGAGAAATTAAACTTAACTTATTTCCACTAAATACAGTATATATATCTATAAATTCATAAGAGCTACAGGCAACAATAATCCAGTCAACCGGTGAAATTCCCCTTGACACAACGGACTGGTTCAGCTACATATAAACCAATGAAAACATCCCGCCGGCTTAAAAAAAGAACCGTCTGTGTAACGATAAACGACATTGTCCTGCCCGGGTATACCAATATTTATAATACGCTTTTCGGCGGGAAGCTCATGGAAATGGTCGACAAGGCAGCTGCCATTTGTGCAACCCGGTATTGCCATAAATCGGTCGTTACCGCTTCTGTGGAGGCAGTGGATTTTCATATTCCCATTAAAGCCGGTTATTTTGTTGAACTCTTTGCAAAGGTGATTTACGTGGGTACATCGTCAATGATGATCCGGGTCCATGTCCGGGGAGAAGAACCCCTGTCCGGGAAAAGCGAACACTGTTGCACGGCCTTTGTGAATATGGTGGCAATAGACAGGACTGGAAAAGCAGTGAGTGTTCCTGAACTTGTCGTGGAAACAGACGAAGAAAAAAAGGATATGGAAGAAGCCCTGAAAATACGTCAGAGCACCCTTGCCCGTAAGAAAAAAGAAAGAAATTAATAAATATTTTCATCATTATACAAACATTGCAGGAAACCGTATAATAAAAGCAGCACCTTTCTGTTCCCTGTTTTTTGCATGAATCGATCCGCCGTACCCTTCCACAATAGCTTTTACAATAGAGAGACCAAGCCCTGTATGCTCATCCTTCTTTCCACCACCCGGTCTGAAACTGAAAAACCGGTCAAAGATATTTTCTATATTCTCCGGCGGAATTCCAGGACCCTCGTCGATGACACTGATGATAATTTCATTATTCTCCTGCAAAAGTGATATTTCCACGGTCCCGTTCACAGGGGAAAAACTTACTGCATTATCAAGAAGGTTCTCGCATATCTGTGATATCCGTTCAGGGGATGCGAGTATTTCCACCGGTTTTTCCGTATGTTTCAGGCAAAAGAATATTCTATCCGTATGAAGCCTGAAGGACTCGACAAGATGGGAAAGGAGAGTGACAAGATTCACGTTCTGCTGTTTTTCCCCTTTCAGACTTGTATCGAGCCTGCTGATTTCCCTGGCCCCGGAGAGAAGCCGTTCCATCCGGTTGATGTCCCGTAAAGCCATATTAAGAAAATGTTCCCGGTCCTCCTTCTTATCTGTTTCAAGGGCAATATCGATTGCAGACCTTATCGAAGCAAGGGGATTCTTAAATTCATGAGATAAATCCGAGGCAAAGGACTCAATAAAGCTCATATGCTTATCCAGTCTTCTGGTTAATTCTTCCAGGGATCGGGTAAGATCACCAATCTCATCCTTTCGTTTTGTATGGGTAAAGAGCCGTGTTAACCTGCCCCGTCTGTCCAGGATTGCCTCTGCTTCATTCCGGAGCTTTTTTAAGGGGCGTGCAATCGTTGCAGAAAGGATAAAGCTTATAAGAATAGCTGCCCCGACAGTGACTAAAAATACCTTGAAAATATCCAACCGTACTTCATAAAGGTTCTGGAGTATTTTATAAGTTGATTGTGAGACCAAAATAGCACCGATGACCCCATCCTTTGTTTTTATGGGGAGTGCACTGAAAAGGGTTACCGACCTCTGTCCCCCTGCTGAAAGGCGCCACACTGCTTTATATTTTCCTTCTAAAGCAGCTATTACCTCGGGACCCATAATAATCTTTTCGTCCGAATAAAATTCGGTCTCCTCATCCACAGGAATAGGGGGTTGAAAAAACCTTCTGTATAACCGGAAGGGCAATGTGGCAAGATCATAAAGCCAATCATTCTCTTCTTCTTTCCCTGTTTTTTTTGCTTTTTCCTTATTCTCCTGGTCCAGGGGTAAGGAAGGTTCTTTCACCTCCACAATCCCGATACTGCTTGAATCGGCAAGAAGTATTCCTTCCGGGTCAATCACCCGCAACCTGGCATCGGTCTTTCTTTCCAGCAGGAGCAGTACCGCTTTTGCATGATCTTTCAGGAGCACCCCTCTTTCAGAAAGCGCAGCAGCAAGAAGCCTCCCCTGTTTTACCATAGATTCTTCCTGTTCCTTTAAAAGCTGTTTTTCATAAGTATCCAGGAAAAGAAACCCTGCCAAAGGAATAAACACCAGGAGAATATTAAAAACCAGGAGTCTTATGGATATGCTTGAAATAATTTTAAAAAAGCCAGACATTTAACAACCTGCTTTATATCGATAACCGAGCCCATAGACAGTTTCAATACAGGAAAACTCACTATCCACCTGTAAAAATTTCTGCCTGAGCCGCTTTATGTGACTATCGATTGTCCGGTCACTCACAAAGGTATTATTGGGATATGCTTCTTTCATAAGCTGGTCCCTGTTTTTTACATAGCCGGGATATGTAGTAAGCGAACGGAGGAGCATAAACTCGGTGACGGTAAGAGGTATATTTATGCCATTCCACTCTACTGTATAGCATTGAAGGTTCAGTCGAAGGTTTCCGTACATAAGGATATCTTCCTCTGCTATTGTCCCACCCTGGTAAGAAATTCTGCGAAACAGGACCTTCACCCTGGCCATAAGCTCCCGCATTGAAAAAGGTTTACAAAGATAATCATCACCGCCTATTTCCAGCCCAAGGATACGGTCCAGCTCGTCATCCTTTGATGTAAGGAAAATAAGGGGGAGTTTTTCTGATATCGACCTTATTTTCCGGCAAAGTTCCAATCCGTCCATAAGCGGCATAATGATATCAAGGATAACAAGATCGGGGAGTTTTACCTGGAATGCCTTCCATGCAGAAATACCATCGGCAAAAGGAAGGGGGGTATATCCTTCCTTTTTAAGGGCATATGAAACCGTTTCACGAATATTTTCTTCATCGTCCACAATAGCAACCGAATATTTTGTTACACCTGTCGTTTCCATGGTAATACTCTATCAGAAAAAAATCTTTTTTTAAAGTGTTATGATTGATTTTCTGCAATACCCGGTGAATACAGATTTTCTACAAAATATCAATCTTAAAATCGTGCAAAGATTATACTTCTTTATCCTAAATCATTGCCACTGTTTTCCGCCGGATAAACTCCGGTAATATGGTCTGTATTTTCTTTTCTGCATCTTCCGGATTCTTGAGGATTGAAACGAGCCGCTCTAACGCTGCTTTACTCATTTCCACTGCCGGCTGCCGCACGGTAGTAAGTCCCCCCATAAGATATGCTGCAAAATCAACATCATCAAAACCGATAATCGATAGTTCATCCGGGATCCGTACATTACTCTCATACAGGTAATTCAGGGCACCGAGTGCAATAATGTCATTTGCACAAAAAATACCGGTAAATTTATCTCTATAATGCTGGAATAAATATTTCATTCCGTAATAACCGCTCATCTGGTTGAAATACTCTGTTTCGGTTTCCTTTATCAAGCCATGGCTGGAACCAATAAGGAATAATTCCTCATTCACTTCCATGGATGCTTTTTCAAGGTATGTCTTAAAATAATGAAGCCTTAACAGATGTTCTTTCTGCGGTTCGGGAATAAGCTCCCCGATATAGGCCAGGGATCGATGATTGTGTTCCTTGAAGAAATTCACTACCTGGTTTACCCCGGCTGAATTATCAATATTTATCGATGCAATCGGAATATCCTCATCCAGAAGATTGTTTATAATGATAAAGGGATATTCCATTTCAATAAGGTATTCAAGCCCCTTATCTATTTCGCACTGCTCAATAATAATAAGTGCATCGATTCTTTTGGTATCCAATTTCTGAATATAAGAGCCATGGTTAATAAGGAGAATATCATAGCCGAATGATATTGAATTTTTTCCGATAGAATGAATAAGGGTTGAATAATAGTGTTCAAGAGAAAATGTGGGCAGAATCGATTTTGGCATATAAATGCCAATTGTATCCGTTCTGCCTGTACTTAAAAGCCTGGCCCCATAATTTGGTGTATAATTGAGTTCCTTGATTATTTTCTGCACTTTCTCTATAGTTGCCTGGCTGATTTGTACCTTGTCTTCTTTATATTTACCGGTAATAATCTTGGATACTGTACCGGGAGAAACATTCGCTCTTTTTGCAATATCCTTTATAGTAATTTTACCCATTCAGGAAACCCTTTTCGATTTACGGTCATTTTGTATATTGTATAAGGATAAAAAGATATAATCAAGAGAGCCTGAGTTAAGACAGCCATTTATTTCCTGAAAAGAGAAATATTGAACAAAAAAACTTGACATAATAGTGATAACATGGTAGAAATACATGAAAACGTTTAAGCTAATTCGTTTTCATTGAAATCAACTTTATAATAGTTAAGGAGGAAAGGCATGACAAAAAAGGTATATGCATTGATTTTTATCCTTTTTACCATTACTGCAATTACCGCTTTTTCAGGCGGTCAGAAGGGAACAGATACCGGGAGTAAAGATGCAGTTGAAATTACGTATACACGGTGGGCAGGTACCCAGGAAGCCCGCGATTTCCAGATCCTCGTCGATAAATTTATGAAGCTTCATCCCGACATAAAGGTAAAAGCTGAATTCCTGCCCTGGGGTGCATACTGGGAAAAATTAAAAACCTCGATCTTAAGCGGCGATGCGGCAGATGTTATTTCTCTATCACAAAAACAGGCTTCTCCCTATATTACAAAAGGGGCATTTTTGCCTCTTAATACAATAGAAGGAGCTGCTGCAAGACTGGAGGAAATGCAACCGGGGACAAAGGAAGCTGTGGTTTACAAAGACAATATATGTGCAATGCCTGTTGGACTCGGTGTAAGGGCTATGATTTACAATAAAGCCCTGTTTGACAAGGCAGGGATTCCTTATCCGAGCAAAACCAAACCCTTGACGTGGGATGAATTTATCGAAATAGGAAAGAAATTGACAAAGGTGGATGATGCCGGGGAGGTTGTCCAGTATGCTGCTCATTTCTTTAAACAGGAGATGTGGGAGGCATTTGTCGTCCAGATGGGTGGACGTCTTATGGATAATTATATAAAACCAACAAAAATGCTTATCAATACCCCGGAAGGAATTGCCGGAATCAAACTCATGATGGATCTAATTAACGAGAGGATATTTCCACCCCATTCGGGCGAATGGTCAGGACCATGGGGAACTCCTGATTCTGCAATAGTAACAGGGAAAGTAGCTATTATGCATACCGGCCCATGGGGATTCGGTCCGGTAAAAGATGCAGGGATCGATTTCGGGACAGCACCCCTGCCCATGGCAAAGCGAAGGGCGAACAGGGGATATATCAATTCATTAGCAATTTACAGGGATTCAAAAAAGGTGAAAGCTGCCTGGACATTTATCGAATGGATGACAGGTGTCGAAGGCCAGCTCGAGTTTACGAAAACAGGCGACCTTCCGGCTAATAAGAATGCACTGGAAGCATCCAAAAAGGACAGTCCAACTTCCCTGGAAGTAATGGAAGCATTCTACAGCGAGCTTCCCTATGTTATTACCGGTCCCATGGTGCCGACAGATGAGCTCGATACATTACTCGATGATATTTCCACACAGTTCCTCCAGGGACGAATTACACCGGAAGAAGCAGCGGCAATAATCGAAACCGATGGCAATGATCTTATAGAAGAGGTGTATTCCGATTTGTAAATATATTTTCTCGTTCGAGCCCAAAGTTCATCCGGACTGAATGTCCGGATGAACTGAATGGGGGGACGTAATTTCCCTTTAATCTTTTATATGCGTGAAATATTTATTTAACAATTATACAGTGTTGCAGAACAATTGACATCCGGGTATACTTTAGAAAGGTAAGATAACTTTTTTGAATAAGAGAATTTCTTTAGTAAAAAAAAGAGGACTCATAGGGTTTGTCTATATTATTCCATGGATTATCGGATTCCTCTGTTTCCAGCTTTTTCCCATTTTCTATTCTTTTTTTATAAGTCTTTCCAAATGGGATATACTTGGAGCACCGGAAATGGTCGGCTTGAATAATTATGTTCATTTATTCACAAAGGACAAGGTGTTTTTTAAAGCAATGACGAATACAATTATGTATATGTTCATAAGTAATGGACTGGGCATTATTCTTGCCCTGTTTCTTGCCGCATTACTCTATGAAAAAATCCCGGGAAGAGGAACTTTTAAAGTAATCTTTTTTCTTCCGAATCTTGTCCTTCCCGTTGCTTTCGGGTTGATGATGAGACCGGTATTCGGGAGTGAGAATTTCGGCCTTATTAACCAATTTATCGGGATATTCGGGATAAAACCGGTCTACTGGCTCGAAGATGCGAATGTAACGATCTGGGTTTTAATCTTTACCAATCTCTGGTTTGTCGGTGCGTGTACTGTCATTTTCCTTGCTGCCATATCCGGGCAACCGCCTTCCCTTTACGAAGCAGCAGAAATCGATGGCGCGGGATGGTGGAAGAAATTCCTGAACATAACACTTCCCCTCCTGACACCTGTTATCTTCTTCCAGGTGATTATGGGGCTTATCAGCGGGCTCCAGATATTTGATATTCCCGCGGCACTTTCCGCCATGGGGGGGAATACAACCGGGCTCATGGGTAAGCAGAACAGCCTGGCAACCCTGGTCTATTATCTTTACATCAAGGCGTTCAGGTACTGGAAAATGGGGTCCGCAAGTTCCATCGGATGGGTGCTGTTTATACTCGGTTTTATTCTGACTTTTATTATCGTGACGTTCATGAGGCGTTCAAAAAAACTGTACATGGGATACTAAGAAAATAATGACAATAGCACAAAAATTATTTAAACGAAAAGGACTTTTTATAAAAATCTACGGCTTTAGTTTTATGCTTCTTATTGCAATCATACTTATCATCCCATTCGTCTATCTGCTTGTGACTTCCCTCAAGGATATGGCACAATATTTTTCCACGGATTTCCAGGATGTCTGGTTTCCATCCCCGCTTCATTGGGAGAATTATGTTAATGCCTTTACAAAAGTGGATCTTATCCGCTATATCATCAATAGCCTGATGCTGGGCTGCATTCAGACGGCCTTTATTGTCTTCAGTTCGGCAACCGTTGCATATGGCTTTTCCCGGTTCAAATTCCCGGGAAGGGATATACTTTTTCTTATTGTTTTAGGCACAATGATTCTCCCGGCCCAGGTGACGAATATCCCGCTCTTTATATTTTTCAGGGCAATTAAATGGACAAACAGTTACCGGCCTCTATTAATCCCCTGCCTGTTCGGCTCTGCATGGCATATCTTTCTTATAAGACAGTTCATGCTTTCCATTCCAAAGGAAATGGAAGAAGCCGCATGTATAGACGGTTGTAATTCCTTTAAGACATTTATCTATATTATCCTTCCACAGAGTATTCCGGCGCTGGTTGTATCCGGACTTTTTCAATTTCTTTACAGCTGGAAAGATTTACTCGGCCCTCTTATTTATCTTGCAGACAATAAACTCTATACCCTTCCCGTAGGGCTCCTCTACTTTGAATCACCAACAGAAGTCCAGTATACGGTCCAGCTTGCTGCTGTTGTTATTGCATTAATTCCCACGGTCCTTTTCTTTATTATCGGGAAACGGTATTTTGAAAGGGGAATCAATATTGCAGAATTGAAGTAAAAGACCACCTGCAGAGCAGGTGGCTTTTTCTAAATCAAAAGAATCTGAAAGGCATAGCCCTTATAATCAATATAATTAAGGAGGAAATAGACTACC
>JAFGQK010000034.1 GCA_016935735.1 Spirochaetales bacterium
ATTGAATACACGGCTTACGGCAAACTGAAACAGATCTGCTACGGGAACGGCATTACTACCACCTATTCCTACTACGACGACAATACCGGGGTCCAGTTGGCGGATGTATTGGAGAAAGAACATCAATACAAAAGAAAGTGAAGAAAGCTGTTGATTTTGTAGCGGATAGCATAGATGACTTTTTGAGGATAACAACGGGTTTATTAAAGTATTATGGCGGGAATATGCTCATAAACATGGGCGCATCATTGGGTTTTGGCATATCAGCCGGGTCAGGAGGGACTTTAACAGTTTACCTGCCTTTTTAAATCTGTCTGTATGTATGCGGCACATTCATGCAAGGTAAATGCGGTAATAATCGATAATCTGAATAACCAGTAAGAAAATACTTAAAGAATCCTTTTTCTTACAAAAAACCAATTTGTTAAGCCGCACTCTGTCGACCATTTTTCCTTGCCCCTTTCTCTATTATATGATAATACAATCCCATGCACTTAAAAATCTTTTGTATTTTGTCTGCTTTTATGGTTATAGTCGAACTGGTACTCTGCTTTGTTGGCCCTATGGCCCTGGTTCAGAAGCCATTGTTAATGGTCTTTCCTGTATATTATTATAATCTTGACGAAGATGCCGTAGAAGCAATTACCCAATATGTGGAAAGATCTATAGCCGAGACCAATTCATTCAAGATTGTCGGGAGAAATCTGTTTTATGAATATCTTGAAGAAAATAAAATACAGATAAAAAACAGGCTGGATTTTGATTACAGGGATACAGCAAAGGTTGCCGCGGATATGGGACTTGATAGGTTTGTTAACGCCACTGCCGGAAAGGATCCGGACAGGATCGAAGTTTCTGTCATATTACGTGAGACGAAAAGCCTGGAAGAGCTTAAAAAAGTAAAAATACAGGCAGCGAATCTTGACGATCTGTTGAACGGGAAAGGTCTGGATGGAAAGAAATTCAGTCTCAAGGAATTAATCAATATAGAAACAAAAGGAATCGGTATATTTGACTGGATATTTTTTATGCTTTTAGCAGGACAATTTGTTCTTGCAGTGCTGGCATTTTTCCATAAAGAACCGGGGAGAATCCCGGAAGTAATTGCTGTTATCGCACTCCTTTTATTTTTATTTGCCTATATCTATGCATTAAGCGCAAATATGGATTATGTACAGAGATTCATTCTTACAAACGGGCAGATTTCCCTTGCAAAAAGTACGTTAGAAGAACAACTCTTTGCAGTAATACGGTTTTTTCCCCTTTTGCTTTTGAATTTCTGGTATTATTTCTGGAAACGCCTTGGGAAAAAGAGTAAGGATAAAATTAATGTTGTTTTTGATATCTCTCACCCTTTAAAAACCCTGGGGAATTCAATCACTCCATGGGCTTTATTATGGACAATCCTTTCTGCGGTGTTATACGGTCTTACCCATCCTTCTTTTATTTCCCTAAATGGTATTTTTATATTCGGCTGGGTAAGTCTTATACCGCTTTTCCTCGTTTTAATCTATGAAAAGCCTGTATGGGCTGTTTTCCATGGGGTTACCTTTGGTGCTGTTCAGGTCCTTATCATTAATTTCTGGCACGGGACATACGATTATATCTCCCTTCATTTTGTAATGATTATCAGTATTATTCAATATATTCTTTTTATGATTCCCCTGGTATGGATAATAAAAAAGAGTAATAAGTGGGGATTTCTCTTTGTAAGCTTTGCCTGGGTCGTTTTTGATTACCTGAGAGGGAACGGACCACTCGGATATCCCTGGGGAATGCCCGGTACAGGCCAGTATCCATTAATCCCTGTTATACAGGTTGCAGCCCTGGCCGGTGTCTGGGGAATTACTTTTATTGTTGTTTTGGTGAATGCCGGTGCAGCATGGGTTCTTGCAGGTCCCGGTAAAAATTGGGAGTGGTTTCACGGAAGGAATATGAAAAGGTTGTTTCCCCTTGTATTTTCTATTACCCTTTTTTTCATCACCCTTACCGGTGGTCTTCTTTATATGGGTGTAGCAGGTTCCGGGGATAATAAAGAAACAGTGGATATTGTATTAATACAACAGAATACCGATCCCAGGAAACACGATTATTCAGAAAACTTTACAAACCTGACAGCTCTTACAACAAAGGCGGTTGCAGAACTTGGTAAAATCCCTGACCTTATTGTATGGTCTGAAGGTGCCTTACCCCATGATATCAGGGAGTACGCATCGATTACTTCTGATTTTGGAAATGCGAAGCTGGTAAATGATTTCCTCGATTTCCAGAAAAAAACAGGGGCATGGCTTGTAACCGGGAACCAGGATCATGAACCGGGAATAGATGATCCAGAAGAGAAAATATACTATAATGCTTCTGTTCTTTTTGATTCCCGGGGCAACAGGAGGGAAACCTTTCATAAAATGCATCTGGTTCCTTTTACGGAATACTTTCCCTGGAAAAAGGAAATGCCGGATGCGTATGAATACCTCCGGAAATTCGATGTATCCGACTGGACCCCGGGAAAGAAGAGGGTGATATTTCAACATGATAAATTCAGGTTTATTACCCCGATCTGTTTTGAGGATGTTTTTTCGAATGATGTAAGGTTGTTTGTCAAAAACGGTGTGGATATAATCGCTAATATGAGTAATGATTACTGGTCATTATCTCCTGTGGAAGGCAAACAGCATGGCATTAATGCCCTGTTCAGGGCGGTTGAAAATCAGAGACCCCTGGTAAGGGCGACTGCATCGGGATATACCGTGCACATCGATTCTTACGGACGGATACAATCCGGTAATATCGGGTATTACACAAAGGGATATTTGTTAGCAAAGGTAAAACTCCCGTGTAAGGATATAACTCTTTACACAATGTTCGGGGACTGGTTTCCTTTTTTAAGCATTATTATTATCCTGGGTGTATTGTCTTATTATATTGTCCGGGCCGTTATCAAGCGTGCCGGGAATTCCCCTATTCCCTGATAACGTAAATCTCTCCATCTGTCCGGCCAAATACCTCTTCCTCGTACATACACTCTGCATAAACAGGTGGGGTGGGGTAGATGCCCGGGGTGGTAAGCCGGAAAAGGAATTCCACTTCCTGCCTGCCCCGGAAGAAATTATCAAAAAAGTATTGTACTTCATTGTCATAGATTTTTTTCCGCGGTGTATAATATCCTGTATTAAGAAAGTCGTATTCGTCGCCATATGCGTTTTCCAGTGTACGTGTGCTTTCATCAATACCGCCTTTTTCTCTGTAGGTGGCAGTGGTGGCAAAGGATGCATCGAGGATTTCACCCCCGGAAGGCACAGGAACCCGCAGGACTACAAAGTTTCTTTGCCTGGAAGATGAAATCACCACACGCATCCTGTAAGTTTCCCCGGGTTTGAGTTCGGAGGATGTAAGTTTGTTCCCGTCCAGATCATTTATTTCCGAAAAGAGGGAAAAGCCCTCGTCCCTGGCGCGGATTACTTCCGACGGGAGGGCATAGGTTAAGCTGGCAGTATAGAAGAGGTTGCCGGTGCCCTCTTTTACAAATGAAAGGGGCAGGAGTATATTACGTGCAAACCCGGAAAGGGGATTTTCATCAAATAGAAAGAAATGTGTATATGATTTCCTGGAAATCCCGCTGAAAGATGTTTTCAATAATTCGCTTTCATCTATCAGGACCGATGCGGTAAAATCGGTCTTCTGACCGGATTCGTTTTCAAGCAATTCGGAAAAAACCAGGAGTGCCCAACCGGTATCGGATGTATTAACCCAGTACCCGTATTTCTGCCGTTTCATCAGGGTCGTGGTGATTTTCTCTATAAAATCACTTGCCGGATCAAGTTTCCTGTAAAGCATGAGAATAAGGGCAAGTCCCTGGATATCGGAATCAAAGTAGTATCCGTATGAATGGGATTCGACAATATCAATGGTCTGTGTCCCTGCTTTTATATAATTCTTTATCTTTTTCAAACAAGCCTCTGAACGGCTTTTATTGTTGTTGTTTAAAAAGATAAGCCCCAGGAAGGCATACAATGTCAGACTGTTGAGTTTTTCCTCCCGGAAGAATGTTTCCGCCCTGCTTTCAGTATAATTTCCAAAAAGAGACTGTATATACAGGGCATATATTTTTATATACCTGGATTGACTCAATTGATTAATACCGGCAATATAGGAAAGCAAGCTGCTCTCATTCAGCAGGGGAGCCTGGTATCCATATTTTTTTGCAAGATACAGTACATGAGCGAGTTTGATCGAGCAGTACGGAGAGGAGTTCAATCCGCCCTCGAGCCAGAAGGGGACGCCCCCGTCACTGTTCTGAAAACGGGCAATTCTTTCAATTGTCAGTTCTATTGTTTCCTTTATATTTATTACCCCGAAAGACAGTCCAAATGCCTCGAGTTTATCCCCGAATACGATAAGTGGTATGAGCATACTTAAATGCTGTTCAATACAACCATAGGGGTAGTTATAAAGGTATTTTATGCTTTCACTCAAAGATGCGAGCCTTGTCGAATCCAGGACAAGGGACAGGCCTCCGTATCCCTCTGCAATATTGTCAGGGATAATTATCCCTTCATCTACCCGGGAAGGTTCTTTTACATCCGGCATGGATGATGTCTTCCCGGTAATGGTAAAGGTTTCTTTTACAAGTGGCTTCTCCACAATAATCGTCTCTTCGAGCCGCTCTTTCAGAATATCGGAATAGACAGTAAAACAAATTTTCGCTTCCCCATTCATTACGGCAAGGAGGGTAAAGGGAACCTCCACCGATGAGTTCGGTGGAATCAGGATCGATTTTTCTACCGTATCGTCGATTTTAATGATATCTGATTCCGCTTTTACTTTTACATCATGGGATTTTGTATCGAGATTGGTAATCACCACCCCGGCAAAGGAGGTATCACGTATCCTGAGCCGCCGCGTGAGTGCTGTTCTCACATTCAGGGGGTTTTGTACCATAAGTTCCTCTTCCTGCCTCCCGAACAGATCATCTTTTACTGCAATTGCTGTCATCCTGTAGGTGGTAAGGGTATCGGGAAGGGTGAAACGGCATTCTGCGCTTCCTGTCGAGTCAGTGACAAGACCGGCTCGAAATACCGCCAGTGCCCTGAAATCTTTCCGTATATCGAGCCCGGATTTCTCCGTTTCCCCGGTTTCGTCCAGTGGTTCTTCCTGTGCACCTTTACCACCGCCCCCGGGAAGGTCCTTTATTTCATAGGTAACAGGATCGATAAGGAGTGACCGGGAATCCGCACCGGTGGTGCAGAGTGGAAAGTTCTCCGGTGAATAGAATTTCAAGAGGGGATCGGGCACATGGTAATTGATAAGATCAAGAACCCCCCGGTCTGCTGCAAGGAAAATAATTTCTGCACCGGAAAGCGGCTTTCCCCTGTAAGACGCTTTTATCGCCACACCGACGTCACTCCCCGGTTTATACACCCTGTTTTCAGGAATAATTTCGATATCGATACGTTTTAAGTCCTTTGATACATTAATTCCGGTAATCCCGAAATAACCCTTCGGTTTTCCCATATCCGGTTCAAAGTAAGACCCCGGGGGATCTTCTGTCCTGCCGGAAAACGTGGAGAGTGTCACATAGACAACAGGCAGGTACTCTTCTTTTACCGGAATATCAATCACATTTGCCGAACCTTTCAAGGAAATGATCTTTTCTTCCAGGATACCTTCGCGCTCAATGGTCAAAAGATATTCCGCTTCCGGTAGGGAAGACTGAACCAGCAACCTCACTTTTTCTCCGGGATTGTAGATTTCTTTATCCGGTACAAGCCGGATATCCTGCGGATTATCGAATCCCCAGTAAATCCATGATGACCCTGTTGCATAGAAATAGAACCGTGTTAACGCATCCCGCATTGTGCTGTCCTGTAATTCGCACTCAATAAAGTACGAACCGCAATGCCGTGGGGTAAAGTCAAAGGTTCCACCAGTGGATTTTACTGAAATTTCCTTTTCATCTTCCAGTTCCTCCACCCGCTCATACTGCTGATACATTCTGCCATATACCCCCTTCTGCACCGCGGCTTTCCAGTCTACGTGATAAAGCCGTGCTTTAAGCAGCTGATTTTGAACTGGCTGGTATTCCTTTCCTTCCGGGGTTGCAAATGTATAAGCAACAGCCGTCTTTTTCCCTTTTGGGACAAAGAACGTCCAGTATCCCTCTGTTCCTGATTCAATCCTTGCGCCGATATAGAATGAAGCAGGATGCACGAGTACGGATTTCCTTGCTGCAATTACCTGCCGGTCAATATCGGTAACCCGTGCTTCACATTCATACGAATATGTCCCACCCTTTGTTTCTAAAGATGTTATCTGTGTGATATCCGCCTGGCCGTTCCCTGAAAGCTTCCCGGAACCGGAGGATACATGGACAGCACCTTCGTATTTGTTTGGTCCGAACCTGTACGATTGCCATTGTTTTCCCGGGGGGATAAAATGAGTAAGAGTTTTTGTCCAGTAGTATTCATAATCCGCATTACCCATGAAACCGCCTGCAAGATACGCTGCTTCGCATTTCACCGGGATGGTATCGCCGGTATAACAGGTGATATCCGGTGTTGTCATTTTTACGGAAAAGGCGAGACGCTTAAAATGTGCAACCTGAAAATATATCTCCTGGAACTGGTTGTCCCGCTGATAACTTATCGAGTAATATCCCGGCTCGAGGGTTTCGGGAAGATCGAAGGAACCGGAAAAGGTTCCCTGTGCATTTGTCGTGCCGGTTGCCGTATAAAACGGTTCAGCTTCCCAGTAATCTTCTTTTACCTTAATCTCATATGGCCCCTGGTAAACAGAGAAATGACCGAGTTTTATATCCCTGTCCATACCACCGAAAAAGAGTGTTTCTCCCGGTTTATAGATGCCCCTGTCCGTGAATATATATGTTTTCATTCTTTTATCTTCTGCATGATTAATCGTCGTTGTATTGTAAATATCAAAATGGTAATGATCATGGGATGAGTTCGGGATAAAAACAATTCTGTCCATACCGTTTTGTACAGTAATCCTGGGCTGGGAAACCCTGGTTTTCGTGGTAAAATATGCACGGTATTCCCCTTCTTTAAACGGGAAAATGGCTATCCCGTTTTTATCTGTGTACTCAAACATAGATATGGCGCTTTCTGTCTCGAGCAGGACCCTTGCCCCTTCCACTGGTTCTCCTTTTGAAAGGGATGCAACCATTACAATAATTTTATTATATGCATACCTGGTCGTGATTCCCAGATCCGTCACCTGTACCTGGAGGTTGTTTTGACCCCAGCCCGGGCGGATTCCCTTTTTATCCTTTTTATTGAAATTCCACGAAATCCCGACAAACCCCTTTTTTTCCTGGTTCAACCAGGGACTTAAGTTTATTATCCTGTAATGCTTTACATTCTTCTTTGCATATGAAAAATCATAACCGGTAAGGGTTTCCGGCGGAAATGTACTGTACGGATCGGTGATTGAATCGATACGCCATACCCCGTCAAAAATATTCTGATGTTCGAAAATAATCTTTGGTTCAAAAGCAGATTCAAGCATACGTGTACCGTAATTGGGAAAGTAATAATAGCTTGATGCATCATGAACGGTTATTTTCGCTGAATAATTCTTATCCAGCTGCCTTCCATAAATGTCCTGTACATTTTTCCCTATATCCACTGTATAGAAACCCCCGTACGTAACAGGCAGGTTTGTCAGTTTTACAAAGTTTCCCCATACATAGAGATGTTCACTCATATCCCTGACATCCAGGGATACGTGAATATTCTTTAAAGCAGATTCCTTTTTCACAGGCTGGCTGAATTCAAGGTAAACCGGATTTGCATCCCCTCTTTCACTCCGTGGGAATGAATAGGAATAAGTAGTATGTTCTAAATAGGTAAATGGAATGATAGTATGGTAGGTTTTTATAATATCATCCGGTCTGCCGATGCAATCTGCTTCGGATTTTGCACCCTTTGAAAGGGTGACGACTACTTGAGAATTTTCATTAAAGTCTTCATCTATTGATAATACGACGGTTCTTGAAATATAGTTTTCATTTAATTCATCCTTATTTTCCGGCCTCGAGATGGTAAAGCGGTATTTTTTCCCATTGGATGTCACAGTAATATAATCCTTAATGATATCAATAGTTACCGGATAGGTGAAAGAAATCGTAATTTTCTTTGCCTCATCCAGGGGGACATTATCAAAAGAATACCCGGCATAAGGAGAACCGGGATAAAAATCGGCAATATCAAGATATTCTGTATGAAAGGTAAACTCGTTTTTTCCTGTTAAGGTTTTTCCTCCCAGGGATTTGAGGGTCTTGATGATTGATACCCGGTATTCCCTCTGCGGGACGAATTTATCCTGCGGTTCAAAACTCAGGAGTTTTGAGCCATACCATCTGTAGATACCATGTATTGATGGTGATATGGTCATGATATCACTGGTTGTCATGATTTCCCCCAGCCGTGCTAATGGGACAACAGGCTGGGAAAAAAGAACATAAATTGTCGGCTTTCTCATTTCCACGGGTAATTCCTCTACAGGACCATAATCAACAATTTCCAATGACTCATCACTCTCCTGTATAGTGCTTTCCCGGGATGCAAAGATATCTGAATCTTTATCATAGTAGGTAATTGAAGAATTAACCAGACTAACGGTTTTTTTAAATTCCTCTGGTTTCATTTCCCGGATACCCTTTTCCTCTTCAATATCATTCCGTGTTCTGCATCCTGGTATAATAAGAGAAAGAATAAACAGACAGAATATGAATAAGGAAAAAAAAGGGTAGTAATACTTTTTATACATGACCGTTCCCTCCCGGGTAATGGATTATCAAGTTTAAGTGTAGCACATAATGAAACCTTCTTCAAGAAACCTTCTTCAAGAAACCTTCTTCAAGAAACCTTCTTCAAGAAACCTTCTTCAAGAAACCTTCTTCAAGAA
>JAFGQK010000277.1 GCA_016935735.1 Spirochaetales bacterium
AACACTTGCGTTGGCCGGATCCTTCCTGGATATAATCCAGGTGCAGGTTATAGAATATTTCCTGCTTTTCTTGTTTTGGGTTGTGGGTGTAGCCAACGCTGTGGTAATCAATAAATAAATTATTAAGAACACGGCAAAAAGTAATAGGAATTTTATTTAAATCCTGGTATTAAATAAAACTTTTCCTTGATAATTTAATTACCATCAATAATACTTTTATTGTAAAAGCTATTAAAGAGTTTCCTGTAAAAAGGAAACTCTCAAAATGAATGCTGATGTATATAGCGGTTACATTTTAATACCCATATATGGTGTACAAAAGATTTTTAACTCCGGTTTTTGCAGTGCATTCATTGATGTACTTAAAATTCAGTTTTTTAATTTCCAAAATCAGGGAAGGAGATTATAGTATGCGAAATTTTTTTCTACTATTGTGTGCAATTTTAATTGTCATTGGTATTACAGGATTGATCAGCAATACTGCTGTTGGTAATGATCAGAGCCCTACTGAGCCCGATCAACCAAAAGACAATACCGATGAATTAAAGAAAAAACAATTGCCTGAAACAGTTATCATGGGCTATGAAGAAAGTGCTGTTCTTGTTTGTATTGATCCGGCTTTAAATTCAGTGGAAACTCTTAGCCAGGCCGAAGAGATTCTTCAAGAACATATTGATCTTTTAAATATCGATATTACCAGGGTTGTGAAACCGGAAAAGAAAATTAAAATAAAAGATGAAGAAATAAAAATAAAATTAAAGGATGAAGATCTGGAAAATCTTGATAAATACGAAAAAAAGCTTTTTGCACTCTATAAGATTAAAATCAAGGACAAGGACCTCTCAATTAAAAAATTCCAGGAAACAGTGAAAAATGACAGTAAGATACTCTATACACAGAAAAATTATAAATACCAGCAAACTTACGAACCTGATGATCCTGAATATGTGAGTGGAAAATTATGGGGAATCACGGCTACACAGACTAATCTGGCATGGGATTTGTCCAGGGGTTATGACGTGGTGGTTGCCGTAGTGGATACCGGGGTTGATTATAATCACCCGGATTTAGCTGATAATCTCTGGAATAATGGGAGCGGGAACTGCGGGTATGATTTTTCTGATCTCGATGACGATCCGCTGGACTATGCGGAGCATGGTACCCATGTAGCAGGAATAATTGCCTCTGTTATGGACAATAGCCTGGGGGTCGTGGGAGTTGCCCCACAGGTAAAAATAATGGCTGTCAAAGTATTTCCAAATGCATACAGTGACGTACTTGCCCAGGGAATAAAATATGCTGCAGATGAGGGGGCTGATGTAATAAATAACAGTTGGGGATTAAGCTACAGACGTCCCGATGACCCCGTGGTGACAGAGGCTATCGATTATGCATATAATGCAGGTTGTGTTATCGTGAATTCCGCGGGGAATTCAAATGATGATGCCGGGTATTACTTTGGCGCCAATCATCCCGATGTGATCTGTGTGACGGGAGTTGACAGCAACCTTGAGAAATCGGGGACTGCCAATTACGGTGAAGTAGTGGATGTGGCCGCACCCGGGGAAAATATATACAGCCTTAAGCCGGGTGGAAGTTATCAGTATTTGACAGGGACATCCATGGCAGCGGCTTATGTATCCGGGCTGGCCGCCCTGGTAAAAGCATATAACCAGACACTCACAAATACCGGGATCAGACAGGCAATCATCGATTCCGCAACCCCGCTTTCTGAACCCCTGTTTTATAATGCCGGGTTTATGGATTCATACGAAGCACTGACAGGGGGATCCGTCCCGTCTCCTCCCCCGGATCCCGGTATCACCAATATACCCCCGGTTGATACCGGTGAGGATATCAGTATTTACGGCGAAAACTTTATTACGGAATCTATGGTGATTATAGAAGGGAACGGGGTTCACGAATACGCAACCATTCTTTCCAGGACAACAGATACTATTGTTGTTGAAAATCAATATAATTACGGAACATATCAGGTGCAGGTTGAAAATGTTTATAAATTAAGTAATACCGTTGACGCCACGATTAATTATGTCCCACCCGCCAATCCCCCTGAAATTGCCGCAATTCCCGATATCGAGGAAGATGACGATATTACGATATATGGAAATAATTATGACACATCAGCACTGGTAGTTCATATTACCGGTAATGGATTTGATGAAGATGCAGAAATCACCTTTTCCTGCAAAACCGCAGTAAAAATAGAGAATTATTTCTTTGCCGGCGATTATCAAATCGAGGTGTACAATGGCTGGGTGAAAAGTAATTCTGCGGCATTCACCATTTATGAGATGGGGACTATGCCGGATCCTGTGTATAAGGTAAAAAATGGGAATGATGGCCCTTTTAACTGGCTTACCGGGACATCCAGTAAAGACGAGATTAATGGTTTTGGAGGAACGGATTATATTTTTGGTTATGGGGATTCTGATATTTTGAATGGTGGAACAGGAAGTGACGTTTTTGTTTATGGAGAGAATCATGGTCTGGATGTTATCGAGGATTCATCCGGTGAGGATATGATTTCCATAATAGGGATTGAACCGGATGACGTTACACCCTCGGTGGAAGGATATGATTATGTGCTTTATGTTCCCAATGGCAGGATTCTTATTAAAGATCAATTTGTGGAACCCAATTCGGTAATCGAAGTTATATCTTTCTGGTAAAACCTGAAGACCAGGTGCCGCTTAAAGAGCGGTACCTGGAATTATTTTATAATAATCCGCAACCTCAATTACATCGATTTCGCAGGTTAAGAATAAATTTAGCTCATTTCACAGATTTTCCTGAAATAATCTGTGGAAATCAATAAAAATCTGTAAAATCCGGGTTTAAATTTCATTTATATACCTTGAAAACAATAGATTCCTGGTTAAATTTAAAATGGCTGGATTATTTGACTCCGGCTATATATTTCGTTACTATAATAGTAGGACCATTAAAATGAAATATCTGGCTGTATTGTTATTTGCATTCTTACCTTTATCGTGCATACCATTATATAATCCTTTTACCAGTGATACTTATATGAAGGATAAAGACGCACCTGATCCCGGAAACAGCGGTTTACTATCGATTTCAAATGTCCAGAAAAATTCGATATCGGTATCGTGGACCAAAGCCGGGGACGATCTCTCACCCCGGGAAGCTCTTCAGTACAGATTATTCTATTCCGAACTCCCCTTACTGAACACGGTTTCTCTGGTTCTCGCGAACGGAACGCCAGCAGGAAACTGGACTACCGACATAGACCAGTCGCAGATCGAAGGACTCACTGAAAATACAAAGTATTATATCAATCTTTTAGTGAAGGACACCAGCGGCCGGACCGGAATATACGAGATGACGGATACGGACACGGATTACGACAGGCTCGGATATACGTTCGAATTTTCCTTCGGTTCCGGGGGGATGGGTGACAACCAGTACGACCTTACGAGCGGAATCGTATTCGACTCGGACGGGAATATGTACATTACGGATTTTTATAATCACAGGATTGAGAAACTCACCGCATCAGGGTCGTTCCTGGGGTGGTACGGGAAGGACAGCAGCAAAGGAACAGGATGGCATGAACCCGGGACTGCTGCGAATCCGGTTCCAGGATCCGGGGACGGGGAGTTCAGCGAGCCACTCCACGTATCGATCGCGATGGCCGGCACTACCGGGGTTCTCTTCGTACCGAGCTGGTCCAACTCGGAATCAGATAACCACTCGGTGCAGAAGATAACCATAGGAAGCACGCCGCCTTTATCGTTCATGGAGAAATGGGGCGGAGTAGAGGGGTCGGATGACACTCATTTCTCTTTCCTCACTTCAGTGAAGATCGATAAAGACAACAATGTCTGGATTGCGGACAACGGGAATCACAGGATCAAGAAGTATTCGGTATCCGGGACTTTTCTCGGCTGGTGGGGAAAGGACAATACCGCGGGCACGGGATGGCACAGCCCCGGTACAGCCACGAGCCCGGTTTCAGGATCCGGGGATGGAGAGTTCAACTATATCGGGGATATTGCACTCGACAATTACGGATACCTCTACGCGGCGGATTATACAAACAACAGGATCGAGAAGTTCCTGATCCAGGCGGATGGCAGCCTCGCGTTCAAGGGATGGTGGGGTAAAGACGGAACGTCTGGTACAGGATGGCACGATCCCGGAACGGCAAGCAATCCCGCGGCCGGGACCGGCGACGGAGAGTTCAATGTCCCGGTATGCATCTACGTCGACAACCTTCATTACCTTTACGAAGTGGACCAGAACAACCACAGGGTGCAGAAATTCAGGACAAACGGAACATTCATCGGTTGGTACGGGAAGGACTCGAGCAAGGGAATCGGCTGGTACCTGCCGGGTGAAGCGAACACGCCCGTGTCAGGCACGGAGAACGGGGCGTTCACCAAGCCGCGCGATATTACCGTATATGAAGGGAAAGTTTACGTTACGGACGGCGGGAACAACAGGATACAGGTGTTCAACAAAAATTGAATTCTTCACACCATTATTTTTTCCAATTAAACAAGTATTAAAAACGGATTATATATAATGCCCCTGCGTTATCAAAAGAATTCTCTTCACCGCCGTCTTCTCCCCTGGCCCCCACAACAGCCAGGTTCCCGTAAACGGAAACACTATTACCAAAATAATCACCAACCCCGGCATCCGGTGCATAATATTTTTTAAGCAGTGAACAGGCTTCATTGGAAAGAATTCGGTAAATGTATACGGCCCCGGAGTCTGTTATATCATTCTGTTCACCCGCATTATTACCCAGGGCACCGATAATAACCAGGTCATTATATAATGATACTGCACACCCATAGGCATCATCTTCCTGTTTATCCGGTGCATGCAATATGGAAGCTAAAGCCCATACACCTGTTTCCTCATTTAAACGGAAAAGGTAAACGGCCCCGCAATCCTTTGCAGGATCTCCTGTTCCGCCATCTTCCTTCTCTGCACCCACAACTGCATAACTGGTGCTGATAGCAACTGAAGAACCGAAATAATCTCCATATTGGGAATCAGGTGCCCTCAGGATCGTCTGCTCCTCCCAGGTATCATCAGGATTACGTTTAAAAATATATGCCACCCCGTTATTTATCCCGCCTGCTTCATCCCGGCCTTTGGCCCCGACAATCAGGTAATTCTCCCGGATATCAACTGCACATCCGAAAAAATCACTCTTGCTTTTATCTGACCCATATAAAACCGTTGATTCATTCCATTTGCCAGCTAAATCTCTTTTATAAATATATACCGCACCGCAGTTCGCAGCCGGGGCATCGGGTCCGCCATCTTCCTGGATGGCACCAACAGCGAGATAGATATTGTCAACTGCAATTGCCGAACCGAACCTATCGTATTTTTCCGCATCAGAAGCATGGAGAATCTGTTTATCTATCCAGTTCCCATTTTCCTGCCGTTCATAAATATATACTGCACCGCAATCGATAAGGGGATCACCATCCCCACCATCTTCCGAAAAGGCCCCTGCTGCTATAATATCCTGGTCTATGGACAGGGACCGTCCGTAATAATCGCCGGTTTGTTCATCGGATGCCTGGAGCACAGCAACCCGGGTGAAGGTGTTGTCGATAATTTCATAAACAGCAACAGCACCAAGCGAATCTTCTTTAACATATGAGGCGGCTATCCTGTTGGCATAAATGTCCGCTGCATAACCGAACATTGCGTTAGACGATTTATCCTGTAGTTCAAGTTTACATTCAATCTCGGGATCACTGTTGGGAACGATACCCTGCTTTATAGTGACAGGCAGGAATTCCTTTGTAACGGTTAACCCTGCTTCATCGCTTATATCCACTTTTATCACTACCGGGTTAACAGTATAAGCAGGTGCCGTCCACACCATAATGGATTCCGTATAATTATCTGTAATGACATTCGCAGGTATTCCCAGTATGCCTGCTGTTTTTTTCCAGAGAAATGTCAGGTTGCTCCCTTCCGGATCTTTGGCACGCACGCGGAAAATTACCTGTTTTCCTGCTTCAATTTCATCAGTTCCCTGAAAAGAAGTAAGGATCACGGGTGCCTGATTAATCCCGGGATCCCAGATATTAATGGTTATTGAAGCAGTTGTCGTTTCTTTTTTATCGGTGACATAAGCAGTGATTGTACATTCACCATATTCTACCTCGTCATGAACAGTAAATACCGGTGTGGCAGTATCCGCATCATAAAAGATACCGGTCTCTGTTGCTGTCCACTGGTACGTCAATTCATCCTGGTCGGGATCAACAGCATAAACTTCCAGCTGAGTGGACCCGCCCTTTGGAATTCTGGTAGGATTGGCATTGATACTTTTAATAACAGGTGGATCATTCAAGTCTTCAACAACAACAGGAATCGACTCTTCTATATTATACGTACCGTCACTCACCTGGATAGTTATGCTATATTCCGTATATTCCGCATCATTGCTTACGGTAAAATTGGGATATTGATTCATGGGATTGTCAAAAGATCCCGGGCAGGTGGTACTCCAGAGAAAAGATAACGGATCTTCATCAGGATCGATTACTTCAACTGCCAGTTCGGTTATTTCCCCTTTATCCAGCCGGCCAGGGGTTGCCGTGAGAAGAAAAATAAATGGGGGATTGTTTTCCACGGTGATATCAACAGATCCGGCAACCTGGGTTTTCCCGTCACTTACAATCACTTCCACCGGGTAAGTCCGGTAGTCAGCAGTATCATCAACAGTGAACACCGGGTTGGCAACAGTGGGATCATCAAATGAACCGGGACAGG
>JAFGQK010000278.1 GCA_016935735.1 Spirochaetales bacterium
CTCCTTAATAAAATTGATTATAAAGGCTGTGCCTTACAGATCCTTTTGATTTAGAAAAAGCCACCTGCTCTGCAGGGGTCTTTTACTCTGTCTATTCCAACCTTTTACCTTTGTCAATATTAATAGTTCCAATAGAAAATTGCCTTAATATAAAAATTATTATTCTTGTAATACATCCCGACACGATCGTTTTCATAGATTTCGATATCCGAACTATCCTTTTCCTTATACCAGGAATAAAATAAATCTGCACCAAACAGGAGATGAAAAGAATCCACCGGCATGACATCAATTTCCGGATTTGCAATTACTCCACCCAGCCGGGTTTCTTTCTTAGTATCGTATAATTGCGGTAAAAAATAAGCAATTGCAATAGATGGAGTGACGAAAGAATTAAATAAAGGCCAATCTGCTTTTAAAATGAATCCATGAAGTAATCCTTCCGTTTCATTACCCAATGCATTCGCTAAACTCCGGTAATAAAATTCTTCCATAGCAGATTTATCAGTCATCTGATCCGAATCAGGCATTCCACCGGGATAATCTGTATAAAACTTATCATCGAATCCCGGAATATACTGGCCGGCATATTGAAAATTAAGATAAAATTCATCCTCCGGGCCATAATTAAAATCCAGACCGGCAATCCAGAGTAATTTATGATTGCGGATTTTATAGGTACTTAAATCATAATCGGTCGTTAAGCTATAACATATTTCACCCCAGACGCCGACTGCCTCTATGGCGGAACGAAAATCAAATCCAAACCGGTGTATTCTTTCCTGTGCTAAATCGATGGAATCTACCCGGGCATAAGAATAAACTGAACCGGGAGGAAGTGAGTACATTGCACTGATATCCTCTGCTGCTAAAGTAATTTCCGGTGTATAAAAAGGATCAATATCATAAATATAACTGAATGAAAAATCCAGATATTTAAGATAAAAATTAGTTTTAGTACCAATAATAAAAGATTCGATTGAAAAATCAGGATGATTGATATCAATAGTACTGGTTGGGAATTGGTTACTTAGCAGGGAATAAAAATCCGTATTAAATATATCCTTTTGTTTATAAGGAATATATACGATATTTGTTTGTAGCCAATCAAAAGGAAACAGGGATATTCGTAAAGATAATACCGGAATATCTTTTATATTATTGCCATTTGTATAGTCTTTTGGATTGCAATTATCTGTCGGATTAATGGTATCGGCTGTTCCCCAATTATAATTTTGATACCCCATAACAATTGTTAATATATCTGAATTCCATGAGACATAGTTCTCAAGGGGTGAAACATTTATAAAATCGTTTAGAATACCTTCCTCATTTAACAGGAGATCAATCTGCCATTCTGAAAATACTTTAACATCTTTATATTGAAAGGAATAACCTGCTTTATTGGTAAATCCAGGTACATTGGGCATAAGAAAGTCATCATATTCATCAAGGAATGGTACATGAAAATTACACCCACTCGTTCCGGATAATTCCATTTTCAAAATGTCTGTATTTTTATCTACTCCGTCTGAACTCTCCTCTTCTGTTTGATCGACAGAAGACCCGGTTGTCTCTTCATCATTATTCTCGGTCTCGGGAAAATACTCATCAAAAAGATCATCATAATTTTGTTCACAATAAAGCTGCACAGTTATCAATAAACAAAAAAGAATAAGTAATGATTTTACATTCATAATACTTCCTAATCATTTTCCAGGTTTTTTACAGTAAAAATATCATTATCTAAATCAATATTCAATTTAATATCGGTAAATTGAATGAGTGTGAGAGAGTTATATTTATGATTTTCCACAGCCATTCGTGAGGTTTTAATAATTCCATCAATAATGTTAACTTCCGGAATCGATATTGTCTTTATTAGTTCATCTTCCCTTTTTTTATCATAACATTCCGCTTTATATTGATAGTAATCATCTTTACCGATCCATACACGCACTTTTGAATAGGGCGCTTCTTTGTCCCTGGGAAACTGGTCAATAATCCAGCATTCTTTTTCTTCAAACAATCCATCTTTGACATGCTGATAGGTAAAATCATTAAAAGAGTGATCCTCCAGATCATAAAAATAAAGATCGGATCCCATAAATCGGCTGCCTTTTTTTGAAGCGGAAATACGTCTGATTTTCCCAAAAGCCGGGAGGTATAATCGTTGTTCATCATCTTCATCATTATGGGCAATAGTGAGAAATTTGGTTCCTTTTACCTCGGGGGGATCGAGAAATGCCATAAATGTATCCTTGCCTTCTTTACCTTCTCTTGAATACATTTCAATTTTACGTGTCTTTTTTTCCTGATTTTTATCAATTATAACCATTAAAGAAATGCTATATTCATCTGCCGGCTTTTTTAATGCTTTATTTTTCTTAATTATTTCTTCACTCCTGGCATCGGCAAATATTACCATACTAATTAAAAATAGCAGGAATGTAAATAAAATCTGTTTTCTCATAATTATTCTCCTTTAAAACAATATATTATTTTTTTAAAGCTGCCTCTTTTGCATTTCCTTTTAGAAACACAAGGAGAAGGGCCGGTAAAAATATCAAGTCAGCGAACAGGCAAACAACCATAACCCATGCCGTAATTAATCCGAAATAAAAGACGGGCATGAAATTCGATAATAAAAATACTAAAAATCCGGTTGTTATGGAAATTGATGTAATTATAATTGGCACACCTGTTATGCGAAGCGTGATTTTTATCGCTTTCACCGGGTCTTTACAAAGAGCTAATTCTTCTTTAAATTTAGCACAAAAATGAATTGTATCATCCACCGCTATTCCTAAAGCAACACAGGCAAAAATAGAAGTCGGTAAATCGAGAGGGATGCCGAACCAACCCATAAAGCCGAAATTTAAAAGTATTGGAAATATATTAGGAATAATAGCTATAATACCAAGCTTAACCGATTTGAAAAGAATCAATATCAGAATGGTAATGATAATAAATGCAAGCAAAATGCTTTTAACTAATGTATCAACTAAATTACCAAAGGCCTTTGCTGTAATAATTAATGAGCCGGACACATTTGTCGTAATTTTTTCGGGGAAGTTTGATTTTCCCCACTCCTTTATTTTTTCTGCCAATTTAAGGTAAAAATTCATGTTATACACATTTACCTGGTATGGTATCGCTATTTTCTTATAATTCAGATCGACTAACCTGTTGAAATCTGTCGGGTCACCGGCCATTGAATAGAGTAATAAGTATTGAGAAATTAAATTTTTGTTTGCAGGTATAGTCTTGTACTCAGGATTGTTATTATTCATTGCTTTATTGATTAACATAAGAAAATCCACAATTGACTGACTATCATCAACCTCGGGATAGCTTTCAATATATTCCTGCAACTCTTTAACCTTATTCAAGATTTCTGGTTCGGTAAAGAGATTCTCTTCATCACTCTCCAGGACAACATTCATAATATTAATACCGGATAAATTCTTGTTTATAAATTGATTTTCTGTAGTAATCCTATCGGATTTCTTGAAAATTGCCAGATTATCATTTTCAACCCTTAATCTAAAAACTCCGGCAATAAATACCAGGAAGAAAATAATGCATATGACTATTACTTTATAGGGATTACCCGTATTTATTTTGCTTATTATTTCCAGGAACTTATCCAGGATAACCGGTGTTTGGGCTTTTTTTATGCCTTTTTCAGGCTCCTTTAAGAGGGATAAGCAGGCAGGAATAAATGTAAAAACTAAAATAAGCAACATCAATATTCCAAAAGCCAGGAATAATCCGAATTCCCGTATGGGAACGACCTGGCTGACACCTAATGAGGCAAATCCGATGCAGGTAGTCATTGTAATAAAAAACAGGGGTTTGCCAATATGCTTTACCGCTGCAACAATAATTTCCTTTTTATGTTCATACGCATTACTGTTAACTTCAAGATAATATTGGTTAATAAAATGAATTGTATACGCACATCCAATTACCAATAATAACGAAGGCAGAAGAATGGTCACGACATTGATATTGCGGCCCAGTAGATTCATAAAACCGATAGTCCAGATTAAATCGATAATAACAGTAATAAATGGTAAAAACACACCCCGTAATCTTTTAAAACTCATTATATATATTATTAAAATAAATATCACGGTAAAAG
>JAFGQK010000279.1 GCA_016935735.1 Spirochaetales bacterium
ACATTGAAACGTTAGCCTTCAGCCCGGACGGGAAAATTTTAGCATCCGGTAGCCGGGAAAGTACATTTATAGAACTCTGGGACACTAAAACCGGTAATCGTGTAAAGAAACTTATTGGTCACAATGATTCTATCAAGACTTTAGCATTCAGTCCTGATGGAAAAGCGTTAGCATCCGGAGGTTATGATAATGATATAATAGTATGGAGAACCCCGGTAAAAGCGGTTTCCATCACTGCATCCAGTTACATCGATTATAAAAACATGTATACCCCCGCAGCTGTTTTTGATGAGAATCCCGGGACAGGCTGGCTCGAGGCACAGGATGGTCCCGGGATCGGGGAAAAAGTTATGCTTGAATTAAACGAAGAAATAAAGGTTGATGAAATCATGGTCATGCCTGGTTATTTTGATCCCGGCTGGTGGGCTTCGAATAATAGAGTAAAAAAGCTAAAAATGATAACCGGGGATAAAGAGATGGTAGGAGAGTTCACGAATGAAATGAAAGCACAGATCATGCAACTGCCCGGGGAGGTTTGCTTTAAAAAAGTGATTTTCGAGATCGTGGATATATTTGCTTCCGGAAAAGATAATGATACAGGAATAAGCGAAATATTCTTTTATTATAAAGGCGAAAGAGTTGAGATTATTTTATGAGCCCTTCCAGTAATTTTGAGTAGAGAAGGCAAGGGATGGCCGGATAATCCGAACGGAAAGCATTCCCCCACCCGGATGTACAGTGGGCTTCATCAATGGCAAACACTGTATAATAAAGAGAGGAAAAAGTAAAGAATGGAAATTATCTTTTGCCTTCTTGTTCTTCCTTTTAAGGATACGTTTCATGTAGTACAGGTATTGAATGATAAAATCGAAGTGCTTTCAAAAATAAATATCCGGAACAGGGGTAATAATGATGATCTTATTCTTTATGCGTATAATGAACGATATGCGGCTTTCTTAGAAAAAGACAGGCTCATAATTTACAAAATATTGCAGGGGAACCCTGAATTAATAAAAAAAATAAAGATTATTGAGGATCTGGAGCCATCCTGTCTTTCTTTGAATGATCATTATCTTTATATTGGTGGGAGATGGCGGGGTAAAAATGAAGAAAGAGTGCACTTCTCTGCAGGATTTTACAATATAAAGGAAAAAACACCTGAATGGAACAGCATTCCTGTACCCGGCGAGTATATAAGGGCAGGAAAAGCAATTGACGATATTCTGATACAGCCCGGCTCTTTTTTACTGGTGGATAACCTGGTGTATCCCAAATATCTGCTTACCTATAAGGAAATACCCGGAGAAAAGATAGAACTGGAAAAGGTAATAACATTAGCGGTAAACGGCCCGAATGAAAGAATCGCAAAAGGACTGTTAACCGATCGTTATGTTGCTTTTATCTCCACCACCTTTGGTACATGGGATTTCGGGTATCATATTAATATATATAAAACTGGAGATTATACCAGGATTTTTTCCATTGGCAGTTCGAAAAACTCAATAAACGACTTCATTATTACCGGCGACCGGCTTTATTTCATTCTTAATTCTTTTACGATCGGATCACTGGAAATAAAGGATACTTTTTTTATGCCAATAAAAAACGATTTTGCCTCCATGAACCTGTATCTGGACAAAGAAGAGGACCTGGATACAATCACGGT
Source organism: Spirochaetales bacterium (assembly GCA_016935735.1). GTDB lineage: Bacteria > Spirochaetota > Spirochaetia > SZUA-6 > JAFGRV01 > JAFGRV01. Next base: position 1,667 of record JAFGQK010000279.1, read on the forward strand.
AAAAAAATATCCTTATCGTATAGCACGGCTTGTTTCCCTGCCGGGAAGGACTGACGAATTGATGATGATTTATAAAAATAATAAAGAATATAGCTATTATCTTACCGATACTGCCCTGTCCCCGTGAGTTCGTTCTTTAATACGATTCCTCTTTATAAATTGCCATCTCGTACAGTGAAAAACCGTATTTTCCGCGTCTTTTGATTCCATACATTCTCACGTATCGTGCAGTTACCGGGAAAAAGAAAACATCCAGATGACCATTCCCATTGGTAACATGTACCAGGGTTGTCCAGTTCTCGTTGTCATTCGATACCTGAATTTTATATTCCCTGGCATACTGGGATTCCCATTCGATTGTTACCCTGCCAAAGTTCGTCACTTCTTCCAGGTCAATGACAAGGTACTGGGGCTCACTGAATTCGGACGACCATCGTGTCGTTGAATTACCGTCCACAGCATACCTGCCGTACTGATATTCTCCTCTATAGTTTTCCACAGAGGAGACAGATATTTCTTTATTGAGTGCAAGATTTTCAGCGGGGGTGTAGTGATATACCCCGCCGGGCCATGTGCCGTAATCAGGTTCCCAGGCCAGTCCCCTTTTATCAATCTCTTTTTTAAACCGCCAGCTTTCAAGAAAATTTTTCTCTATCTGTATAAAGACAAGCCAGGAAATACCGTTTTCCTCGCATTTATCTATATTTCCTGCATTAACCTGGAACTCCGAATAATGCGACCCAATGGGCAGTTCCGTACAGATACTGTTAATACCCGCAGCTCTCATATCCCGGATATCTTTTTTTGTAAGAATACCATATCCATGCCATGCCACCAGTGCATTCGACCAGTCTACATCAAGACTGTTTATGTCTTTAAGAATATTTTCCACGGTATTCAGGCCGGCATAGGAAAAAAGAAGAACCGGGGTTTTCCGTGCATGTTTTCGAATAAGAGTATACATTGCTTGCTCCATTATAATGGTATTACTGTCATAAGGGGCCTGCCAGGAAAATGGTTCGTTGAATATTTCATAGACAACCCAGGACATATCCGCATACCGGGGTGCGTAAATTTTCCAGAAATCCGTGGCAAAAGTAAGATCGAACTGGCCGTTATGGGTGCCGCCCCCGATAGTAATAACACAGTACAAACCGTCTTCACCGCACCACCGGACTATCGTGTCGAGCTGGTTTTTATAAACCCCTGGAGTAAGGCCGGAATCATATCGTTCCGCATATACATGAAGGGCATTAAGTCCGCAATCTTTCATTTCTGCAAGGGTATTCCTGTCAGGCAATTCCCCTTTATAATCAAGGGACCAATACGCACCGCGCAAAAGCGTACCCCGGTCCGAAACCAGGGTGCCGTCCGCTATTTTGGGGCGCCCGCGGGCAGTGGGAGGATTATCACTTTGCTTTAACGAAGAAGTACTTTCACAGGTATAAAAGATAAAGAAAAGAATACCGGCAAGAATGGTTAAAACTATTTTATTTCTCATTATACTTATATTATAATACCCCGTTCCTTGCTGTCAATCCGTTTTACTATTAAGTCTATTACGTTCCTGTTGACTGGTCCCGGGATTTTCACCCCGGAGTGAAAATTGTCATGGATTTATTATAAAAATAGACCGGAATATGCCTTAATCAGTAATGTATAGATGAAAATTGGGCAGAAAAGGAATAAAAAGTATACTGGATTGTGACACCGGAGTCACATCTTCAATTAACTATATTCAACAACAATTAATCCGGGTATAAATTGAAAATGCTTTTTATCTCTGGAAATTATCGGTATTCCATATTGTTTTGCAGTGATTCCGATTAATAGATCCATAACAGGAATCGGATTGCCCTGTCTGCGTAAAAGTGATTCAATGTCACCATAAATTGATAACAGGAGAATCGGGATATGAATTATTCCTGTCCTGGATAAGTGAATCCACAATCTCCAGGGTTTCATCAGATACATTGATTTTTGAGATATTATTATACAGGTAAGACGCACTCTTTTTTTTCTTTAAAATTCGTTTAATAACCTGGCTAAAGGATTCATTTTCCTTTTTATATGTCTTCAAAATGTTGTATGCTTCCATATCTATCGTAATGGTTTTTACAGC
>JAFGQK010000280.1 GCA_016935735.1 Spirochaetales bacterium
CCTTCTCTAAGCCACCGGGACAAAATCAGGCACAATAAGAAAGACAACCCGGATCGACAGGGGTATGTCTGACACCCATGGCCGATCCAGCAAGCATGGTCGATTCACCCTGTTGTATACATACTTTAAAGAATGCCGTTATACAAAAAATATTAGACTATATATAATATACAACACCTTTACCGTGCATTCTTTAATGAAAAAGCAAGCTGATATCAAATACACTAATGAACTATATGCATCTACTTGAAAATTACAATACTGTTTATTTAATTTTTTAAAATTTTTTTCTATTAATAAAATGTAATCGGTAATTTCAAGGAAAATACAGGAATTCCTGGACAAAAAAATATAAATTCTTATTTGAATTTTATTTTTCTTTGGATTATTATTATGTATAGATAAAATTCAGGTATTTTATCTATCAGATATTTTTAGCTGAACAGATATTCTACCTGAAAAAAATGCTGTGCAACAGATTATTAAAAGCTATTTTTAAGGAGGATTCTTATGAGTAATCAACAGAAAAACAAGATAGAAAAAAAGGCATATGAACTGTTTATGTCCAGGGGTTGTCAGCATGGAAATGATCTGGGAGATTGGCTGACAGCGGAAAAAGAGGTTCTCGGGGGTTCGAGTTCGAAGAGTAAAACAAGAACGAAAAGAACCAAAAAATAAGGTTACTTTATAATTGTAATAATGATACCACCGTCATTCTGGACAGAGATAGAATAGCGGGTAAATTCTTTTGCCTTTTTTTGTGTTACTTCTATCTGGACACTTTTTACACCCGGGATATACTCTTCATATTCTTCAAAAAAATTGTAAAGATTTTTTGAAATACCCGGCTTTTCATGCAATTTGAAGGTATCTGTAAGAGAGAGTATTTCTTTTTCCTTATCTCTTTCAAATGCAGTAATGCCGGCAAACCGATACCAGGTTTTTATGCCGAAAAAAACGAGTAAATCATCAAAAATGATTACTTTTACAACAGGAGCAAAATAAGTGCCTTTCATCGACAGAACTCTATACGAGTTATCCGGGAAAACCAGCTCGAAAGTCATGAATTTCTCCTTAACCGAAAGCATATGAATTTCTGCAATCATGGTATCCCCGGAAAAGGCAGTGAGGGACTGAAAGAAAAGAAGCATAATAAGGAAGCAAAAAATAAAAAGAAAAAGAACAGGGATACCAAAAGCCTTTTTAAACCTTAGCCCTAAAAATGAAATAACGACAATAAGAAGATACAGGTAAAGGTTTTTCATATGTACTATTTCTTTTGATACGGAAAACAGGAGAGCACACATTGCAAAAATAATGGAAATGGAAAAGAATATACAGACCATAACCCATTTTCTGTTTTCATGCTTTTCCCTCTCCTTATTCCTTTTTATGAAATATGTTATCCTGCAGAAACCTGCACCAAGAAAAAAAGCGGATAGACACACCCAGAAAAAAGGGAATGAAAGGATTAACCTGTTCAATATCTTATATCTCCCCGGTCTTTACTATTGATAGTGACATGCACCTTTCTATTTTACTATGATTAAATCCGGGGAGCAAGTCCCTCCATAAGGCTAAAATACTGTTAATAGAATTATCATTTCTTTCCCAAAAGACTTTCTAAAATCATGTTCATCTGTGGTTTTATATTGAGTACCGTTGCATCCATCTTGATTTTACCTCTATATAAGTATACAATGAAACTGATTAAAGAGGAGAAAAGTCCATGAGAAAGACTGTCGCTATCGTATTTGCCGGGGGATGTGTGGAAGAAATGTCCGTACTCACCTTCCGAAGGCCTAAATCAGCTGTTGTTTTCGGAGGGGCATACAGGATGATAGATTTTGCCCTTACCAATCTGTCGAATACCCCGGTGATACAGAATGTAGGAATCCTTACCCAGTACAGGCCTTCTTCATTAGTCGATCATATCGGGAGTGGACTAGCCTGGGATTTTGTCGGTGCCTGCAGGGGAATTCACATCCTGCCGCCATATATAGGCCATGTAAAATCCGAATGGTACAGGGGAACCGCAGATGCCCTTTATCAGAATCTTGATTTCCTTGATATTTATAAACCGGATGATGTGCTAATCATTTCCGGGGATCACGCATATATGATGGATTATGAACCCCTTCTCCATTTCCATATTGAACATAATGCTGATGTGACTATGGCCTTTACACCGGTAAAGAAGAATCCATCACGGTTCGGGATTGCCGAACTCAATACCCAGGGAAAGATCATGAGTTATATGGAAAAACCCGAGCACCCAAGGACAAACTTTGCATCCATGACCGTATATGTATTCAAACGGGATGTACTGGTTCAGGAACTGAAAGCCCACGCATCAATTGTTGATAAGCCCAAATCATTTCATATATATGATGATATTCTTCCCAGTATAATAGAACGGCGGAAAGCTTATGGATGGGTTCATCATGGAACCTGGGAATACTCAAGAACCCTGGATGAATACTATAAAGCCCATATGGATATGCTCGGGAATTCACCCGGGATTAAAATCACAGACTGGAATATCCGGACCAATGATATGGCAAGGCGTCTTGCTCCTCCCGCACCTGCCCGCCATTATCCCGGATCTAAAGTGATTGATTCGATTATTTGCGGCGGTTGTAAAGTAGAAGGACATGTCGAGCAGTCTATCCTGTCACCGGACGTGCATGTAAAAAAAGGAGCAGTGATAAAGAATTCCATCATCTGGGAAAATGTTATTGTTGAAGAGGGTGCTATCTGCGATAGAGTAATCAGTGATAAGCGGACAGTCATCGGGAAAAATACCCATGTGGGCTATGGTGACGATATACCGCCCAATAACGAACAACCTGGTTCACTTACCTGCGGTGTGACGGTGCTGGGCATGGATGTCCATGTCCCGGATAATACTGTTATCGGGAGAAATTGCATCATTTACCCCAGGGCTGCCGAAAAAGAACTTGGAACAAACCCGGTTCCTTCTGGAACCACTGTTCAAACTGAATTAGATTAAACGGCCGGATGAATAAAAAAAAGTGGAGTAGATTGGGATGAAAATAACCTTTATTTCAAGGGAATATCCCCCGCATGTATACGGCGGGGCAGGTGTCCATGTCGATTTTCTTACACGGGAACTGGCAAAGAAGATGAAAATAGAAGTCCGGTGTTTTGGAGATCGACAGGATAGTTCGGAAAATATCATGGTAAAAGGATACAGGGCCTGGACCAGAATGTGGGAAGGAAGTGAACCCCGTTTTAATCCCACACTCGGTACATTTTCCCAGGACCTGTCGATTATCAGGGACACTATAGACAGCGATATCGTTCACACCCATACATGGTATGCTGCATTTGCCGGGTATCTTGCAAAAATACTGTACGATATCCCACTTGTTGTAACAGTCCACAGCCTGGAACCGCTGCGTCCATGGAAAAAAGAACAGCTTGGTAATTCATACAGACTTTCCACCTGGGCAGAAAAACTGGCATTGGAGAATGCAAACCGGGTCATTGCTGTATCAAACCATTCAAAGGAAGATATTCTTACTTATTTTAATGTAAAAAGGGAGAGTGTTTCCGTAATTCATAACGGAATAGACCTGGATCTTTACAAACCGGTTGATATTGATTCTACACGGAAAGCATTTAATATAGGAAAGGATTATATCCTTTTTGTGGGAAGAACTTCCAGGCAAAAGGGCATGATTCACCTTATTGATGCAGTCAAATGGATAAACGAAGGTGTTCAATGTGTCTGCTGCACAAGCGCACCGGATACAAAAGAGATTGAGGAAGAAATTTCCAAAAAGGTGAATGAACAGCCCAGGGTGATCTGGATTAATTCCCTGCTACATGTTGAACAATATGTGGAATTGTACAGCAATGCCCGGGCTTTCGTATGTCCGTCAGTGTATGAACCATTCGGCATTATCAACCTTGAATCAATGGCCTGTAAAACCCCGGTTGTAGCCAGTGCTGTCGGAGGTATCCTTGAAACTGTTGTTGATGCGGAGACCGGTCTACTGGTGGAACCCGGAAATCCCAGGATGATTGCAGTGGCAGTGAACAAACTCCTGGATAATCCCCGGATGGCAGAAGAATTCGGCAATAATGGCAGGAAACGTGTTGAAAGCTTTTTTTCCTGGACATCAATTGCTGAAAAAACAGAAAAGCTGTATATTGAGGTTATTAATGAATGGAAAAAAAGGGGTGAATATCAATCATGAATATAGGTCTTTTTTCTGATACCTACCTTCCCCAGATTAATGGCGTTGTCACCTCTTTAGAAATATTCAGAAAGGAACTGGAAAAAAAAGGTCATAAAATTTATATTTTTTGTCCCCGGATAGGATCGATGAACAATCTTCCCGTTTCTTCGACTTACCTTAAAAGATTTATATCAATACCTTATTTTCTCCAGAGGGAATACCGTATTGTTTTCCCCCTTTCATCAAAATTATTACATTTTTCAAAATATAACCTGGATGTCATACACTCCCATGATTTCTTTCCCCTCGGAATACTTGCATGGATTTTAAGTAAAAAATTTAACATACCGCATGTCCACACCTACCATACCCTGTGGACAGAATACGCACATTATTCTTTTCTTCCAAGAGGTATGGGAAGCGGATTTCTTAAATGGTGGAGCAAAATTTTTTGTAATAGCTGTGATTTAATCATTTCCCCTTCGAGTCTTATTAAAAACGTCCTGGAAAGTTACGATGTAAAGACAAAAATAGAAATCATACCAACAGGGATTGATTATGAATCTTTTACAAAATCTAATGGAAAGAAAGTAAGGGAAGAATTACACCTGTCACAAAAGATCCGCATCTTAAGTTTCGCCGGAAGGCTTGGAAAAGAAAAAAATATCTATTTTCTCCTCCGGGCTTTTAAACTTATCCAGGACAAATATCCATTGTCCATACTTCTTATTATCGGGGATGGACCGGAAAAAAAATCCCTTATCCATTTTACACAATCCCTTAAATTAAAGGGGAAAATACTCTTTCTTGGATATAAAAAAAGGAATGAAGTACTCTCCATCCTTTCACAATCAGACCTCTTCGTTTTCCCTTCTAAAACAGAAACCCAGGGATTATCCCTGCTGGAAGCCCTGGCATGCGGAACCCCTGCCGTTGCTATCAAGGCCATGGGTGTTGCAGATATTCTTAAAGACGATGTGGGGGGGTACCTGGTTAATGATAATGAAAAGGAGTTTGCCGACAAGGTAGATACTATATTAAAAGATAACATGCTGCACAAAAAAAAGGTAGAGGAAGCCGTTAAAAGAGCAGAGGAATTTTCATCATCCAGGATGACGGAAAAACTAGTAAAAAGCTATGAATCTGTGCTGAATATTCCTGTAATACAACAGGGAAGTATTATATAAAGATAGGTAATCCCTGTTAAACATGATAACATTAAGAAATTTTCTGTTCCCGGAAAGTGAATGCCCATCTGATTGAGAAGCGGCACCCCGGGAGCTTATCCTTTACTCCATTCATCAATTAAGTCAGATACATCAATTCCTGGAAATCGAAAGGCACAATCTGAACTTCATGATAGGATATAATGATCTAATTTTTTCATACTTTTAAATACCGCTATTAGTTGTGCAGAATCAATTCCCCGGGATTCGGGAGTTGCATACTGCCATTTCTCTGTCGGCCACATACTTTGCTTTTTTGCATGGTTATTAAATTTAGCATGGAACAAGGAAAGAAAGCAATATTAATTATACAAAAATCTGTGTTCCCTGCATCTATCAGACTCATCTGCGTTTCCTGGCTGTTCTTTGTGGTAAGATCAAAAAAGCTGAAAAATCCTTCATTTTCTGTCATTTCCTTTTACCATGCTTGCATTTGTTTTGTAGTTATACTATTATTTACTTTTAAATTTATCGTTTTCAAGAATTTAATTTATTTAAGAAGGGAGTTTTATGAAAAATAAAAAATCATGTAAATCCGGAAGCATCCTTTTTATATTAATTCTGATATGTGCCGGCCTATTTATAATGTGTACAGATAAAGGAGCCAAACCGGTAACAATCTCATTTGCTAATTGGGATCAGAATTCCTATGAGTACTTTACGAATATTAAACCTCTAAAGGAAGCGTATAAGGAAGTGAAACCTAATGTGACTATTGAAATAGAAAATATCAGTTCTTCTGAAGAATACGAAAAAACTTTAAAGATCAGAAATTCAGGTAATGAGCTTCCAGATGTTTTTCCGCTAAAACCCTATATGCTGGCTAATCTTAAGGATTCTGTGCTTGATTTAAGTGATCTGGATGCATGCAAGAATAATAAATTCGCCGGGGGACATGCTATAGGAGGCAAAGTGGTCGGTATCCCTTTAACCAGCTTTTATGAGTTTGTCTATTATCAAAAGGATAAATTCAGCGAACTGGGTCTTGCTATTCCTCAAACATGGGATGAGTTTGTTGATGGAGCGATTAAGATTAAACAAGATGGCAGCTATATCCCGATTGTGATGGCCGGCAAAGATGCCTGGCCCGACTACCCTTATAATGAATTTATGCCGCTCCTGGAAGCACAGGATGGTAATTACTGGAATGTGATGGCGACAATCGACGAGCCATTTTCAAAAGACCTGCCTTTTTACAAGTCTTATGTAAAGATTAAGAAGCTCTATGATGCACATGTATTTGGTGATGATCCGCTCGGATTAACCTTTGATCAATGCCGTCAACTATATGCCGCAGGCAAGGGTGTTATGATCGCTGTAGGCCAGTGGTATCAACCTACCTATGAAACCGATGGCGGCGATATCAATGACCTGGGAGTTTTCTTTCTCCCTGCAAGAGACAATCGATCAGATCCGTTTGTTGTCACAACAATGGCAGATATGTTTATTGCTATTGCAGAGAACAGCAAACATAGAGAAGAAGCGAAAGCTTTTGTTGAGTGGTTCTTTACCGGATATTATCCCGATTTTATTGCCTGGCTAAAACAGGGTCCAACAATGGAAGGTATAGAAGCAGATGATCCTTTATTGAAACAGGCTTTTGATAATATAGAGGGTACAATAAAATTCACCGTGATCCAGCCAGATGGGGAGGCTTTTGCTAAAATAAAGGAAGCTGTCCAGTTCGATGTGAAACGTATGGGACAGGAGATGATGGCAGGCGCCGACCTGGATCAGATGATGGAAGATTTAAATAAAAAATGGAAGGAAGCTTTATCCAGGTAGCATACATCGATAGTAAATGGGTGCTTTTATGCACCCATTTATTTTATTCCTGGAATAAATGGTGATGTCTGATCATATTTCTTATAGAAAAAAACAACAGTACACAGTCTTGTTTGCATTTCTGTTTATCCCTACAATCCTTCTGCTTTTATTTGTAATCATCCCATTGGTTAAACTATTTGAATACAGTTTTTCCGACTGGAATGGGATCACCAAAACATATCACTATATCGGATTTGATAATTTTATTAAGGTATTCAACAAAATGCCGGATGTATGGTTAAGTTTAAGGAATAATGCCCTCTATTTTTTTATACACCTTTTTTTTATCCCTCTGGAAATCATTATGGCATATATGATAGATAAAAAAATAAGGGGTGCCGGGCTTTTTAAAACAATCATTCTATTACCGTTCATCATTAATGGAGTCGCGGTATCGTACATGTTTTCCGCTTTTTTTGCCCCCGGCTTTGTAAACGGCGCCTTAACAATGATTTTGAAAAACCTTGGCCTGGATTTCCTGGTTCAAAATTGGTTGTCCGATAAAGAAGTCGTAAATTATTCTTTAGTCTTTGTATCTCTCTGGCGGTATTCCGGCTTTCATATTATACTCTTTCTGGCTGGCCTGCAATCAATTCCAAAGGAATTATATGAAAGTGCTGCTATGGATGGGGCAGGTGAAATCCGGATACTCTATCATATTGTATTGCCGAATATCATGACAGTCATAGAAATTGTACTGTTTTTGAATGTCCGGGGTGCATTACAGGTATTTGATATACCCTTTGTTATGACAAATGGTGGTCCGGGACATGCATCAAGTACCTTTACCTTTTATACAATAGAAACAGCTTTCAAATTTAATAATATTGGTGCTGCTTCCGCAATGGCTGTTGTCCTCTTTCTACTCATCATCCTTATAAGTAAAATCCAAAACAGCTTAATCCACGGGAGAAAATTTTTATATGATTCCAATTAATAAGATTATTAATAGAACAATTTTTTATATTTTTTTTGTAATCATCGGCATTATCATATTTTTACCGCTTCTTATTACTGTATTTGCTTCTTTCAAAACAGCAAGGCAAATCAGTGTTGATTTCCCGTTAAAGCTTCCTTCCACCCCGCATTTGAAAAATTATATAACCGTATTTCAAAGAGGTGATCTATTAACCGGATATCTCAATTCCCTGATTCTCGTTGTCTTTACCCTGCTGATTAATTCATTACTTGGGAGTATGGCAGCTTATTGTTTGAGCAGATTCAGGTTTAAGCTCAGAAAGCTTTTTTTCTTTCTTTTTATGCTTGGTATGATTGTGCCTATATATGTTACAGAGGTTGCCAGGTTCAGTGTTATTCAGGCACTCGGCCTTTATAATACGCGCGGTTCGGCTATACTCATTTATGCAGCAGCAGATATGATGCAGCTCTATATAATCATTCAATTTGTTAAAAATATTCCAGTAAGCATAGATGAAAGCGCCCTGTTGGATGGGTGTTCCTATTTTCAGATTTATTTCCGAATTATTCTGCCATTGATTGTACCTGCAATTGCTACTCTGGCAACCTTAAAATCAATTGAGGTCATTAATGATATGTATATCCCCTATCTTTATATGCCCAAAACCAGCCTGCTCACAATGACTACCTCCATTATGCGGTTTGCAGGTACCCGTTATGCACGCTGGGAGGTCTTATCGGCTGGAATCATTCTGGTCATGCTCCCCACAATACTACTTTATGTGTTCTTTCAAAAGTTCGTTTTTAAAGGAATCACTGCCGGAGCAGTGAAAGGATAAAGGTAATCTTCTGCGGATTATCCTGCGTATCGTTTTTTTACAAAAATTTCAAATTCTTTGCTGAAAAGCTTAAGTGTTTCATCGCTGTCTCTCATAACATATCCCTTTCGTTCAAGAATTTCCGCGGGGTATGATTCAGCATCAACCTTATTCCCCTGCACACAATTCTTAAGTATTCCAAGTTCTTTTTTTCCCAGGGTTTCGCACACATACTCAAAATGGGGATAGGATTCTTCCCTGAACATCGTTAACACCTCGCGAGGAGTCGGGCTGTCAGTAAAATCGGAAGCAGGACATTCTTCTGTTTCAAGAAAATCAAACCATGCAGAACAGCACATCTGGAGAAAAAAGGGATACAGGCCGCCTGTTTCGAGAATTCTACCGGCAAGAGGTTCGAGGGGAACTCCTCTTTCTTCTGATGGAATTGTAATAAGCGAGCCTGCTTCATTCCTGTTAAAAAGGTTTAAATAATGGACAGCAAAAATGTTAAAAAAAGGTGAATCTGATATTTCATGAGACACGCACATATCTTTGAGGTTTTTCCCGGATGCGGTGATAAATGCAAGCGGATAATTATTTGCAAGTGACCTGAAAAAAGAGTAAAAGTCCGGCTCGATTTTTTCATTTTTTGTAACGGATTCAAACTCATCAAAAAAAAGAATGAATTTATATCCATCCTTTACAATTTGTTCACAGAGAAACAGGATGCCGTCATGGTTCTTTTCACAGGAGATTTCCACCTCATACCCGGGTTGTTTTGCAAGTTCCGTGAATAGAATACCAATAAACTGGTTTTCATCTATTGTCCGGAGTTGTTGAAAATCGATAAAAAGGAAAAGGTACCTTCCCGGCTCATCCAGGTATTCAAGTCGTGTACCGGGAAAGTTTAAATACTTTAATAACGAGGATTTTCCGATTCTTCGCTCACCGACAATGGAAACAGATTGCGGACTCTCGGCAGAAATCCTTCCCATTATCCGTTTTACAATTCCCCTGCGTCCGAAAAACATATCCGGGTGAGGAATCATTACCCTGTTCAGATAGGGATTTCCCTTTTTGCCCGGGGGTTTCATTTCATCTGCCAGCTTTCCAAGATCAGTGGTAATACGAATTACCACTTTCTGCTTTTTCAGGTTCGTTGTCCAATCCTTTTCCGGTTTCTCTGTTTTCTGTTTTTCTATTCTCTGTTTCCAGGATGCTTTTATTTCTTCCTCTGGTTTATTATCCCAGTTTACCAGGTAAAAATCAATCTTCCCCTTTTTTCCTTTTACGAATTCACTCCCAAGAAATATCAAAGGGAAATAATGCTCTTCTATTTTTTCTTTTAAGGAGGATGAAATAAGGATTTCCTCTCCATTTGCCCGTGCTTCCACCCTGGCAGAGGTATTGACCATATCCCCGAAAAGGTCTTTATCATCAACAACTGCCTCACCATAGTGAAGCCCCATTCTTACATTGATCCGCTCACCCGGTTTTCTTTTGTTATTATGTTTTTTCAGCTCCTTCTGCATCTTGATTGCACACTGAACACCTTTAACCGGATCATTAAAACTTGCCATTATGGAATCACCAATCGTCTTTATAATTGTCCCGTCAAAGGAGGTAATAATGGGAAAAAGGAGATTATTATGGGTTTCTATCATGTATCTCCCTTCAATATCACCCATTGTTTCAAAATATTTTGTCGACCCCACAATATCGGTAAAAAGAAGGGTTACCGGTTTTGTACATACATTTTTTATTTCTTCATCTAAATTCTGAATTTCTTCGTCTTTTTGCTTAAGTATTTCTTTTCTTTTTTTCAGCAGATCTTCTATGTTCCCCATTACTATCCCCTTAAGAAACCGGCTTTATCAGTTAACAGCATAATATTCCTGTCCTTTTAATGTCTTTACCTGTAAGTTATTTTTTAGAAACCGGGAAAAAGCAGGGGAAAAGGGTTGAATCATCCCATCATCTTCTATTAAAAATTCATGCCGGATAAGCGGCCGTAACAAATACTCATCTTTTTGATCCGGTTTTTTCCCTTTTGCAATCTGTTTTAAAGGCTGTAAAGCATCCTTTGTAAGAAGCGAAAGAACCTGCTCAAAATACGGGATGAGTACCGGGAGAAATTTCTTTACAAATTGTGATTCGGATATATTTTCGTTTTTCGAATTTTCTTTCATTTTCTGTGCAATTAGTTTCAGCGAATACGGGGTCGATCCTGCCCAGGCAACGACTTTTTCACTATCCTGCTCATCCAGACCGGTCAGGTGGGAGAAAAGTTTTATTCCTTCTTTATGAGAAAAAGGACCTATGGAAAGGTTGGTAAAAATATTAAAAAATGGCGATTCTTCGATATCTTTTGCCGCACAGAGTTTCTGAAGTTCCAGATAAGAGGTTGTTACATATGCAACATTATAGTTGTTTGCAAGGGACCTTAAAAATGAAAAAAACTCAAGTGGATAGTTCTCACTCCCTGTAATAAAGTGAAAATCATCGAATAACAATATGAGTTTTTTCCCCTGCGTGTGGATATTTTTTACCTCTTTCTGGAGTGTATTGTAATAATTTGTTTCTTCATGTATTGCCGGTGTTATCTGATGAGTAATTTCACGGATAAAATTCTCTGCCTGCTTTTCCATACAATCACGGGAGTTTAACATAAAAAACAGGTAGCTTCCCGGGGATTCAAGATACTCTGCCCGTACCTGTTCATGAAAAAGATAATAAAGCAGGGACGTTTTCCCGCTTTTTCTACTCCCGATAAGAGCTATCGATTGAGGCCGCTCCGCTCCAATTCGTGAAAATATGCGCCGTACAATACCCTTTCGGTCAAAAAAGAGACCGGGATCTTTTACCGGTCCGGTAAAATCATTCATCGTTTCTCCTTTTTATCAGAGGGTAAATAAGAAGTATAAATCAAAATTTGCAAAGATAAGCTGGATTTGCCTCTGCTCCCGGACAATCTCCTCTGTTTCTCCCGGTCTTATATTTATATCAAAACGCATTACTTCAATATCCGCTGCAAGACCGAATCCCTGGCGAAAAAAGAATTCGCCATGTCCGCAAAGAGAGATTGAATTTCTTATTGTTTTCTCATTTATGTTAATAGAGAATATATTGTATAGACCAAGCCCATAAACAAGTTTTTCTACCCTGGAATCAGAATAAAACAAACCACCCAATTTAAAGTGCCAGGTATTCCAGAAAGAGGAGCCGATTCCCAGCTTTACGGTTGTATTGATACTCCAGGAATTACTGATATTAAAAGTATAATAAAAACCCGGCTGGAAATTTCCCGCTTCAAATTTCTCTGTGTAAATAAGAGTTGTAACCAGACCAATAATGTGTCTTTTCGTTTCTTTTGAAAACTGGTCCAGATACTCCTTTTTTATTTTTTTAAAAATTTCTATAAGCAACGGTGGAATCTCCGATGCATCCCCGATCTCTTTATCGATATGTATTTTTATTGCTTTCTGAAATAGTGTTTCTATTTCCTCCCTGTATCCTTCTTCCCTGAACACATAAAAAAGCATCGCTTTCAGTACGTAGATATCTGCCTTGATTCTTCCCGGGTAATGAACCTTTTTCCCTTCTTTCCCTTCAGATTCCTCTATATACGAATTCACCAGTTCAAGACTTTTTTCATACTCCCCTGCTTTGTATAATTCCATGGCAGTTTCATACTTCATTTTTGCAATCGTATATGAATCGAGTTTCTCCTGTTCCTGTGTCCATGCCGGGAATATAATGATAAGACTTAAAAAACAAAAGCAGAAAATGACGAGTAACTTCTTCATTCCACCCATAAGCTACTCCTCGGTTATTGTAGGATTTTCTTCCTTTACTATATCCCAGTTGATTGTTGTAATGGTATTTTCAAAAATTTCTACAGTAATATTATGCTCAAAATTCATGCTTTCATTTTTTACTGTTAATATATGGGTTCCGGATTGAATAAGCAAAGGTTTTGCCCGTGGAGTTTCTATCGGATAAATGGTGGTATCTTCTTTTATAATTTTTTCTACATTATTAAAATAAACATTTGTAGTGGGGCGTATTTTAAGGATTAAAGAACCATATACCTTTGTAAGGATGACCTCTCTTTTTACCGGATCTTTATCTGCAAGCGATATTGTAAGCTTTTCTGTCCTGTATCCTTCCAGGATTATTTCTATTACATATTCCCCAAGCTTAATGTCGGACAGAATTGCCGGGGTTGACTGGTTAATATCTTCACCATTAAGAAATATCCTGGCATTTGCAGGTACACTTGAAAGAATGATAGAACCTGTTAACATTTCTGTTACAAAAGGGGTGTGATCCGGCTCTCGCGTGCCTTTTACAATTTCCGCTGAAAATTCCACCGGAATATTCCTGTTTTCATTGCTTATTTCAATTGTTTGAATACTTTTCGCCTTGCTGCTAATATGGATAAACTCAAAAGTATATTCACCTTTTTCCAGGGAGGGGATGGTGATTTTCTTTTCATCCGGTAATCCCTCACTTGAAAAAGAGAGTGTATTATCATTTACCATCGTTATTATACGAAAAGGACCGTAATTGGAAGTAAAAACGATGTTTTTTACTTCGGATATCTCCGATTGTACCGTTTCCTGGGGGGATATTATAGCCCCGGAATCATCCTCGTGCCGGGTTAGCCCGGAAAGAATAATAGACCAGACAACGACTACTGCAATAACTGACAACCCGGAAAGCAGGGTAACTAAAATCATATTAAAGGGTTTTTTCAACTCCAGTCCGATTTCCTTAATTACTTTCCAGATAGAGTGTTCCTTTTTTATCCACTGACGAAAGATATCCATCCGGAAACGGTAAAGTTCCTGGTCGTTTTTTTCCAGGAATTCAGTATGGTATGCTTCCTCCAGCAGTATATTAATACGCCCTTTTTTAAAGGGAAGCTGTATCTTGTTTTTCTTTAAAAAATCATAGACTTCCTGTGCATCTGCCCACCCACCAGAGCCTTCAAGTACACCGCTCAAAGCAGAAAGTATAAACCTTATATAGTCTTTAAGGTTATTCCATGAATATATCATTTGCGGAAGCGGATTATTGACGATATCCCTGCTTATTGTTTTTAGATCTTCCTTGTTTGGATCATTCCGTTCCTCTTCTATAAGAAGATCCACAATGTTTTGACAGATTACCTGTGTATAAAATGGCTGTCCCCCGGTTAACCGGTAAATTGACTGAATAACATTCAAAGGATAGGTGATGTGATCCTTTAAAGGGTCGGTAATAAGTCTGGCTGTATCATTTTGAGAAAGATAAGAAATTTTCCTGTAAATAGATTTTCCAAGCAATATTTTCCAGTATTCTACCTTCCTGTTTTCAAGATTTGTAGAACCGGTAAATATAAAGGAAACCCTGAACCTGCTTTCCAGGATTCCAGCAAGAAAATGAATAACATGTTCACTTAATGACCCATCTTTTATTTTTGTTTCAATAAGCTCATACTCATCCAGGAGAAAAAGCAGGATTTTACCGGGAAATTTAGCATCGATAGAAGAAACGAACTCTTTAAAAATGCCTTCCATGTTCTTTTCCCGGCTTTTTTCTTTTATTGTCTGGAAAGTAAAATCGGGCAGGTCCAATTGTGAAAAAGCAACATCAAGAATCGCTTTATAAAAATCATTGTCCGTTTTTATCCCGGCGAGTATCTGCATATCAATAAGAATCGGAAGAAATTCTTCCCCGAGCCGCCCCAGTAGTATCTGAAAAAGGATGGAGGTTTTACCACTTCTCCGGTCTCCGCAGAAAATAAGAATCTGGTTTGACCGGCCTTCACCGAGCTTTCTTATAACAAACTGGAAATCATCTTCCCGGCCAAAGAACATTTCCTTTGTCTTAATAGGATTCCCGACAATATAGGGATTAAATGGCATACCTTTCATATACTTTATAAATTATAACACATATAATCTGAAGTTTGTATAGTATTATTTATTTATTTCTGGATATTATGATGCTTTTTACCAGCATTTTTCTAAAAATCTGCTTATTATCTGAATTTATATATTCAGAATCACTTATTAAGTTGATAGATATTTTCAATCCTGCTTCCCTGGTTTTTCACGCTTTGTATGTTTTGCTTACTAAAAATCATTCTCTTCCTGATAGTTTTAAAACCTGCCACCTTGTTTTATATACAATTGGGGCTTAACGAATGTTGAGCACCCATCAATTAGAGGGAAACCTGAATCCCCTTTTCAGAAATAGTATATAACACGAATTCACTACATCCGTATCATAAAGAATCCCTTTATTTTTTCCGATTTCCTCCAACCCCGCAGTAATCCCGAGGGGCTCCCGGTATGGTCTGAAAGAAGCCATGGCTTCTACAACATCAGCAACACTTAAAATCCGGGATTCCATAAGGATTTGATCTCCCTTAAGTCTGTTCGGATACCCTGAACCATCTATCCGTTCATGATGCTGTAAGATTATATTTGCAATCGGCCAGGGAAAATCTATGTTTTTTAAAATATCATATGCGACCTGGGGATGTTTCTTTATTATGCCAAACTCAAGATCATCCAGTTTTCCCGGCCTGTTCAGGATATCTGCCGGTATGTATATTTTCCCCAGGTCATGTATTGTTCCTGCCATCTGGATACTTTCGATAGCTTCTGATGAAAGATCCATCTCGGCGGCAATTGCCCGGGCAAGTTCTGCAACACGCTTCTGATGACCTGCAGTATATGGATCACGAATTTCCACCGCCCTGGACATTGTAAGGATAACCCCCCCCATGGTTTCCTTAAGTATTTCTATATAATCATTCAGCTGTTTTGTCTGGATTTTAAGAGTCTCCTTCTGATTCTTTAATTCATCAATAAGCAGTGCATTCTGAAGGCTGTGGGAAAGAAGGCTGTTTATTTCTTTATATACAATTGATTTCCAGGAAATATATTCGAGTAGAATAAATCCGAGTTGTTTACCGGAATAAACAAGCGATTCCACAATCATGGAATAACGGCTATACTGTACAAGAATTTCGCCGGGCAACAGGGTACCCGTTTTTAAGGGAATTCCTTCTTTTCCCATATTCATCCTGATTTTTCCTCTGCATGCCAGGATTAATCTTGCCGAATATGGATTTCTTTTTGTTCCCGTATCATTTTGTTCATAAAGAAAAAGAAAAAAAGTATTTATTCCCAATCCGGGGAGATCCCTGGTAAGCACATTTTTTATATTTTCCAGGTTATACGCAACAAGCAGATCATCCCTTAAAATCTGAAAAGACCGGGATTCCTGTTCTTTTTGTGTTTGATTATACAATGCCCCCTGGATACCCTTCCGGGAAATTATATTTTCTGCTTTATGAAGTATCTCGCTGGTATAGAGATATAATTTTCTTTCGTGAATGTACGGAATAAAAGCATGCCTTAAAGCAGTGAGCAACCTCTGACATTCACTTATATCATATCCATTTAGAAGAAGTTCAGATACATAATCATCCCACGTTATCATAAAAAGATTTTTTTCTTCTTTTATAATAGTATTTATGAGCGTATCAAAAAGCAATTTTATACATTTATCCTGTTCATGATTTTGGCCCCTGTCACAGAATACAGGAATACCGGATTTTATCCGAGTAATGACTTTGTTTCTCTTTTTCAGGATGTTTTCCGGGAATTTATCATGGTTTTCACTATCTATTGTAAATGTATCTTTCTCCTGATCCCATGAAAAACACCCACATGATTCCCGTGCAATAAACCGTGTTCTTATATACACTTCTTTGGGGACATCTTTTCCTGCAATACTATCCAGGAGTACTTTCACTGCACTTCCACCAAGTTCATCAAAAGGTTGATTCACCGTTGTAAGAGAGGGAATACTGTATCCGGTATATTCAATGTTATCATAACCCGTAACCGCGACTTCCCGCGGTACACTGATTCCATGGTTTTCCAGTTCACATAATACACCGAACGCCATCTCATCATTAGAGGAGACTATGACATCAAAGGGTACATGGTGATTATCAATAAGCTCCCGGATAGCATTCACCCCGGAATTCCGGTCAAATTCCCCCTGTATTACACATTTCTCATTTAAATGGAGGTGATACTCCCCGAGGGTGTTAATAAAAACATCATACCGTTCACATGAATCTCTGTTCTGTAATGGGCCCCGGATAAAAGCAAAATTTCGATACTTATGAACTTCAATAAGGTGAACTATCAACTCACGCATCCCACAGGTATTGTCAAGAAGAATAGAAGGAATATCTTTATAGTTATTGCCAATACTTATTACAGGCATGTGGGGAAGTTTCTTTAAAAATAAAAGAAAGTCCTGTTCCTGGTCTGCATAAAGGGCAAGGGAACCGGTTACAATCAAAAGACCGTCAAGATTTTCCCAGCCTGCATAGTTGTATATTTTATTCCGGAATAATTCTCTTCTATCCCTGCCGGGGAAATCCCTTCCTTTGAATATAATGAGATTGATATCTCTTTCAATTGCGGCTTTTTCCACACTGTGAGTAAGACCTACCTGGTAATTGCCTGAAAAATTATTGATGATCAGCCCTATTGTTTGCTTTTTTTTTCGTTTCATATCTTTCGTTAACTATAAATAAGATCCATACTACTTTAAAGTATAGGAGAAATGGAAGTATTTTGCGAATTTTATTTTCGTTATTTTATATACGGTGAGGTTTCCGTGTTTAATTTCACGATTTATTTAATGTGATAGCAAATTGCAAAAAATCTATAACTAGTATTGGATTTTTGCAATTGGCTCGTGGATATAAAAATATCAAATTCTAATGCATTATTAGCCGTTTTTGTTCTGATTGTAAATCAACACGTGATCCATACAATCGATGAATTCATCGGTTTCTATGGTTTACTCCCGATAAGGGTAATATTTATTCCGATTTGATATTTTTCCCCGCTTTCGGGATTCGATGCCTTGTCATTTGCATAGAATCCGACCGATCCGGTGGAAAAAACCTTTTCTTTGGCAATAACCTTACTCCACAGCTTGCCATTTGGTGCCTGTATCGTGATTTCCAGAAACTCAGGGGCTTTTGCATCCCTTTTCTTCGGTTCAGGCATAAGTTCCTCCTTATGATGACATTTACTTTTAAAGTGTAGTATAAAAGGTGAGAAGAGTCAATGTGGAAAGCAGGATAGGAAATAAAATACCGTCATTACAGTAATTGATCAATATAATAATAACAGGCTATAATATAAATCGACAAGGAGGATTCCCCATGCAATATATATCTGAATCGCAAAAAATGCCATTCATTATCCGTGTTCCTGTAATAACGGATGCAGCCCGTGCACTGGCTTATATCCGGGATGTTTGCGGGGAGACAGAATTTCTCAATTTAAGTCCGGAAGATATAAAATTTTCCCTTAAAGAGGAAAAAGAATATTTAGAGAAAATGACAACTGGCTCCAATAGTATGCTTTTTATTGCAGAAATCAAGGGGGAAATAGCAGGTATAGTAAGTATCAATGGTGTGCAAACTATCCGAAGAAGACATATCGGAATCCTGGGACTCTCGGTAAAAAAGGAATGCTGGAACAGGGGTATTGGTACAGCACTTTTAGAGAAAATTCTTGGCTGGGTAAAGGAAAATACTCTATTGAAGAAAATAATGCTTCATGTACACGAAAAAAATGACAGGGCTATCCGGCTTTATAGAAAATATGGATTTATTCAGGAAGGTTTATTACGAATGGACAGGTATACAGGAGGCGAATACCATAATACGATTGTTATGGGATTAATGTTGGATTGATGAATGAAATTTTGGCTATTATAACCAGGTAAATCCAATTCCCCATACTGGATAATACATCAGGTAAGCGGAGCCGGGAAACTGGGGAAAAAGATTCCCGGCACTCTGAAACCCGGCAAAAAAACTTATGGAAAAATTTTCCATTATTATTATCCCTATCTCTGTATTTATTTCGCCAAAATAATCAACATGCCAGGGAGAAATCAATAAATTAGAAATACTCACTCCTGCACCAAGAAAAAGATTAACACTGAAAATGATCTGCCAGATTCGCAGTTCCTGACCCAGGAAAAAACCGGTAAAAAGTCCTCCATAAATAAAACTATTTTCTCCTTCAGAGAACTCTCTTGTACTTATCAGGAGATTGATACCCCCTCCTGTCCGCAGTCCCCACTCTGTGATTGTAAAGGATTTTATACCGAATGAAACAAAATTCAGGTTATTGTCTGATTTTATGTTTTCAGGAGCATCAAAGTACCCGGTAATAAACAGATGATTAAATTGATTCACAATTTCTTCATCTGAACTATAGAGAGAGGTGCTTATTATAAACAGCAAAATAATACTTATTTTTCCATTTAAAGTCACAATACCACCTTATAAAACAATAATTGGGCTCAACGAATGCTGAGTACTTCTTAATAATTATGATATACGGGGTTCTTGCAAAAATACCATATTTACTGCAAGAACCAACCTGTACAAAAGTGGAGTGTTTTTAATTCCTTTTAATATAATAAAATAAAAATACTCCAAAGCCAATTGCAAAAAATCTACTACTATTATTGGATTTTTGCAATTGGCTAATACATTATTTTTTCCATAAAAGCATGATTCTGTTATATACCAAAAAAGAGAAAAATGAAACATATTTCGACAAGGAAATAAAAAAACAACAGGAGCAAATGGTCTTGATTAAGGGGGTGATATTTTGTACATTGATATTAATGTAAAAAAAAGTATTTAAAAATACGGTTTTTTAGAGAATTTATAAAACCAACATATTAATAAATACTTGTTTTTTACAGGAAGAAATTGAATACTCTCCTTACTATGGAAGAGCTTACTATTTGCTGCATAAATATCAGGAGTATACCGAAATAATTAATGAGAGATAAAGGTTTATGGTGAAACCAAGGAAAGATTTTTTTGAAAGAAAGACAAAGGAAACTGATATACGCATAGAAGTAAATCTTGATGAGTCCGTACCGCTGGAGATCTGTTCCGGAGTGCCTTTTATGGATCATCTTCTTTATGGAATGGCTTTTCATGGTGGATTCCAGCTTAAAGTCCAGGGTACAGGGGATATTGATGTGGATTTTCATCATCTTATTGAAGATACAGGAATAGTCCTTGGAGAAGTGTTCTACAAGCTGGTTATCAATCATGGAGAAGTTGAGCGGTTCGGGCATGCTGTCATTCCCATGGATGATGCCCTTTCCCGGGTGACAATTGATGTCTGTGGAAGACCGTATCTTCACTACGATGTATCATTTCCCCAGGGTTTGGTCGGTTCGCTCGATACAGCCCTGTTAAAGGAGTTTTTTGCAGGATTTACAGCAAGGGCGAGAATAAATCTCCATATTCATGTGCCATACGGGGAAAACAGCCACCATATTGCAGAATCCCAGTTTAAAGCCTTTGGAAAAGCCTTAAAACTGGCTTATGCGAAAAAAGGCAATTCAAACCATGGGATGTCAGCAAAAGGGACAATTGTTTAATAATGAAAAAAGGATGTTTTAAAAGATACATATTTTTATATTTTTACTTGCAATATTTTTTCGATTTACTAAAATTATTAGAGAGAGGATACTATTTTTATAAATTTGTTTACATAAAAGATCACCATTATGAGTAAAGAAAATAGTCATAAGGAAGTATTGGATCTTATTCCTGAACAGGGGTTTATCAAGGTAACCGGGATTAAACCGGTAAATTTGAAAAAAGAAGATAAAATAATCCTTATCCGAAAAGGAAATGAGTTATTTAATAAAGGGAAATACGACCTTGCAAAGAAAATTTTTTTGACAACAGGATATACCGATGGTCTTATAAGACTGGGGAATTACTATTATAAGAATAATCAACCTTTAGAGGCTTTTAGAATGTTCTGGCTTGCCCCATATAAAAAAGGAATAGATAATCTAATGAGTAAATTCGTTCGCATCATTAACTCATGGTTGAATGAAGATAAGCAAGAGGACTTAGAGAAAGGAATATAGTATATGAGTGATAATGAAAATCAAACAACAGAGATACAGAATTTAATTGCAGAATTGTCAAAATTAGGATATTTCTACCTGAAAGATGACCGGCTGGATGAAGCAGAAGAGAAATTCAGTAAAATACTCACCTATGATAATCAAAACACCTATGCCCTGGTCGGTTTGGGCGATGTTGCCAGGAAAAAAGGGAATTTCAAAGATGCTGTTGAGTATTACAAACTATGTCTTGAACATCATGAAGAAAACAATTATGCCCTTTTTGGACTTGCAGACAGCTACAAAGCTTTAAAAATGTATAAAGAAGCGATCGAGATATGGGAAAAATATCTTGTTAATGATGATAAAAATGTGACTGTTCTTACAAGGATCGCGGATGCATATAAAAAAGTAAAGAATTTCGATAAATCCCATGAAGTATACCTTAAAGCCCTGGAAATTGAACCGAACAACCTCTACGCCCTTATCGGACTCGGATATCTGAACTTTGATTTTAAAAACTACAAAGAAGCACTCGATTACTGGGAAAAAGCCCTGGAACAGCAGCAGCAGGCGGATGAAGAGAATATTAAAATACTCACGGCACTGGGGAATTGTCACAGAAAATTAAAAACCTTTCACGAAGGACTCAAGTATTTCAGAATGGCCCTGGACATCGAGGGGGATAATTTTTATGCCCTTTTTGGGATGGCAGATTGTTTCAGGGGAATCAAAGATCATAAGAAATCCCTTGAATACTGGGAAAAAATTCTTGAATCCGATCCCCATAACAAGGTAATCCTTACCCGGGCCGGGGATGCATGCAGGAACCTGGCTAACTATGAGAAAGCGCAGTTTTATTATAACAAGGCTTTGAATGTCGGCTTTGATACATATGCAGTGCTTGGACTTGCAATGATTAATAAAATACAGGGCAATTTCGATGAAGCTATTTCCTCCCTGCTTAAGCTTATAAAAAACGATGCTGATAATCCCCGGCTCTATCTCGAAGTTGCCGAATGTTATACCCTGGTAAAAAAGAAAGACCAGGCAATTCAACTGCTTACCGAGTATACAAGGAGAGGAAACAGAAACATCTACATTTCAGAGATGCTTATAAAACTAAAAAAAGACAAATAACAGCCGGATGAGTAAAATTCACCTTGCCGCACTCCTTCCAGATGAAATTACAGAAAAATTGCATCTTCTTAAGCAGTTTCGCGGAAAACAGATTTTTCAGTGGGTACAGAAAGGAATCAATAATTTTGAGAGGATGACAAATGTCCCCAATCCCATAAAAACCCTCCTTAACGAGCAAACCATTCTTTCAACATCAAAGGTGGAGGCATGTTACAGGGAAGAAGGTGTTTCTATTAAATTGCGTATCCGGCTTTTAGACGGACATACCATAGAATCTGTTCTCCTTATTGATACACAGGGGAGAAAAACCGCATGTCTTTCCAGCCAGGCCGGTTGTCCAATGAAATGTATGTTTTGCAAAACAGCAGATATGGGATTTAAGCGGAATCTCGAATCCCATGAAATTGTGGAACAATTTCATATCCTCTCATCGCTTTCCGGTGATATTTCCCATATTGTGTTTATGGGTATGGGTGAACCCCTGTTGAACCTGAAAGAAGTAAGAAAAGCAATTGATGTTCTTCATCACCCGGAGGGGAGAAATATCGGCTTACGGAAGATCACCATCTCTACCTGCGGGATCATCAGCGGGATCGAGGATATGACATGTAATGGCCCTGCTGTCCGGCTTGCTGTTTCCCTTGTAACAGCAGATGATGATATCCGGAAAAAGCTCATGCCGGTTTCCTGTACGAATACCTTAAAACAACTAAAACAAACACTTCTTGCATATCAGGACAGGACCGGAAAATGGATTACCTTCGAGATTGTCCTTCTGGCAGGGATAACAGACAGGGAAGAGGATATAAACAAACTTATCGCTTTTATTCCCCCATTAAGAGCATCGGTAAATATTATTCCCTGGAACCCGGCTCACGGACTCCCCTATAAGCGGCCTGATGGGACAAGAATCAAATGGTTCCGGGAAAGGCTTGCAGCGTCCGGAATTGTGGTAACACAGCGATACCAGAAAGGAAACAGCATTAATGCTGCGTGCGGACAACTCTTTGTCGATGAACCGGGAGAATAAAAAACGGGGAAAGCACTGTTTACACCTGATTCCGCCAGGAATCAAGGATTTCCAGTAAAGTATTTTTTATATCCCTCTTGTTATACCATCCGGTTAACTGCTTTATCTTATCCGGACTTCCGCACTGGAAAGGGATATTCCCTGTTTGATCATATTCAATCACCTCGTATTTCACCGGGACTTTAGCATTTTCAATAAGAAAGTAAAAGAGTTCACTAATCTGCACAGGCCTGCCCGAGCAGATATTATAAACCTCACCGGGAATACCTTTTTTCATCAGGAGAATATAAGCATCGACAAGATCACGGGTATCAATGTAATCCCGGATAGAATGCAGAGGGCCAATGCTAAGTTTGTCCAGTTGCTTTTTTTCAATCTTTGCTATCCGGGAAGCTATTCTTGCTATAAACATATATTCTTTTTCCCCTGGTGCAGTATTGTTAAATGCCCGGGAAATAATCACTGGCATCCCATGGTCGATAAAAAATTTCCGGGATACTTCCTCCTGCCCTGCTTTTGAATTGCTATAATTACTCGTGGGGGATGTGGGCATATCTTCCGTAATATGGAGAATCCCTTTATCGCCGTATACAGCACTGGAACTGGTAATAAGTATCCGTGTCGCTAAAAGCTTGTTATCCCGGACCGCTTCAAGTAGTTTCCTGGTGCCTTCCACATTTACCAGCCGCATCTCTTCCAGGGACCTGTGTCCTACAAGACCGGCAAGGTGAAAAATATGTGAAGGTTGTACGTCCTTTATCACTGAATGAAGAAAAGCGCTGTCATTAATCGATCCGGTATACTCACGGTTTTCCGTGCCTGAACTCACCAGATCGAGGAGAAAAATACGGGAAAAACCGTTCTCTTCAAGGGCTTTCCTTAGCCATGTTCCTGCAAGACCCGAAGAACCTGTAATAAGAATTCTACTCTCTTTGTCCATACTATCACCTGTAAAGATCCTGGTAATTCATACCAAAGTACTTATCTTACTAAGCCAGGTAAATGGCCCTGTTTTTTAAAAACTCTTCACTTGCAGTTACAAGATCATCATGCATCCCGATATCAAACCATCTCCCGGAAAACTCATATGAAAAGACCCGGTCATTATTCTCTGTCATTTTATACATAAGGGAATCAAATCCGAAGTATTCATCACCCGGGATGTAATCAGTAATCGAACGGTGAAAGATGTAAATCCCCATGGAGACCTTATTCTTTAATACCGGTTTCTCCCTGAACCGGACAATTCGTCCTTCCTCATTGTTTTCCAGGACCCCGAGATGGAGTTTTGTTTCTTTTGTATAGGTTGCTATTGTCGCCCTGGCTTTTAACTTTATGTGATAATCAAAAAGACTCTTAAAATTAATGTCCGTGAGCAAGTCCCCGTTCATCACTAAAAAGTTTTCATCCAATCCTTCCATTAATTTAAGAGGGGCAATCGTACCCAGGGGCTTATTTTCAATTGAATATGATACATGAAGTCCGTATTTGGAGCCATTACCAATATAAGCCTGGAGCATATCCGCCATATAACCAAGGGCCATGATGACATCCTTAAACCCGGAAGAAGCAAGTTGTTTTAATACGATTTCAATAATCGGGACATCTCCGACAGGAATAAGCGGTTTGGGGATCGATACTGTATAAGGATAGAGTCTTGTCCCTTTTCCCCCGGCTAGAATAACTGCCTGCATGATGTACCTCCCTTATACATTATAGATATCCGGTTTGTAAAGATACTGATGACAACGGATAAATTCAACAGTTTCCGTAAGTCCATCCTCGATAGAATATTGTGGTTCCCATCCGGCACGTTCTTTTGCTTTTTTATTGTTGCAGAGTAATTCCATTACCTCGGATTTCCCCGGCCTGATTCTCTGTTTATCTGTTATAATACGTTTATTGCCGCCGATAATCCGGATAATGATATTGGCTAAATTCCCGATAGTTATTGCTTTCCCTGTACCGACATTCGTGACCTTGCCCGTGGTATCGCCGGATTGTGCAACAGCGATAAACCCGCGAGCAGTATCTTTCACATAGGTAAAATCACGCACCGGATCCAGTGAACCGAGTTTGATCTCATCTCCTGCAAGTGCCTGGGATATAATTGCAGGAATTACTGCGCGGGCGGATTGTCTTGGTCCATAGGTGTTAAATGGCCGGATCGTTGCCACCGGGAGATTAAAGGAAAGATGAAAAGATTCAGCGATTTTATCCGCACCGATTTTAGACGCCGAATAAGGGGATTGTCCCTGCATGGGGTGTTCCTCATCAATAGGAGTGTACCGGGCGGTTCCGTAAGTCTCGGATGTGGAGGTATGAATAACCTTCTCCACTCCCCCTTTAAGACAGGCCTCCATGATATTAAGGGTCCCGGAAATATTGGTTGCCACATAACAGTGTGGGGCAATATAGGAATAGGGAATTGCAATTAATGCTGCAAGATGGAAAACAATACTGCATCCGGAAACAGCTTTTTCCACAAAAAAGGGATCAATAATATCACCGGTGATGATTTCAAGATTTTTAAAAATCTCCGGGTCAAGAAGTTCAAGGTTCCCATAAGAATTTCTTGAATTATAATGAACAAATGCTCTTACTATTGCACCCTGTTTTACCAGTTCCTCTGCCAGGTGAGATCCGATAAATCCCGAGGAACCTGTGACAAGTACCTTTTTCCCTTTCATGTTAACCATTTATATTGTCACTCCTCTTTTTTGTTCGTAATAATAATAAAGACAGGGGATTTAGTAAACAGGATTTATAAAAAATACCCGGCAAGACTCTCCAAAATGGTTTTCCTTTCCCTGTCCCAGTCCATCCCCCAGTTCTCATAGCGGCCGGGATCGTGTACATTCACCCCCGGGTGGCACATCAATTCCACGGAAAATTGTTCTGAAAGATGTAAAGCCTTTTTAATAATATTCAGGTTAATATTCATCGATGTGCTGAACCCCAGGAACCGGTCGGTTGTCTCTATATTGTAGGTTCTTGCCATTTTTTTTATTCTATACGAGAAAGAGTTCATGGCAATAAGGGGAATAACGTGTTTCAAGGAACCGGAGAATACTCCTTCATTCACTATCCGTATTCGTTTTATCCGGTGCGTATGACACAGTCTCAAAGTGACATACGATATTTTTTTTAATAGATGCAGATGTTGATGAGAATCACAATGGGAGAGGGAAAGGCCTTTATCAACCAGTGTTTTTATCTGGGCATCGAGTTCGATTCGTATTTCATAAGGATTGATTTCACCTTTCGTGTACCTGCGGATAAATGTCTTATAATCCGGATAAAAGAAACCGTCGCACGTGACCAGGGAAGGAATGATATTACAATCGGAAACCGGTTTTTCACCAATAAGGGTAAGATGAATCCCGGCTTTCAATTCAGGATGTTTTTGTATAAAATCTACCGCTTCATCAAGGGCATCGCCGTTTGCTACCACAGAGACAGAGTTGACTGCTCCTTTTTCCACAACTTCCATAATACCTTTATTGATATGCGGGGCCAGGCCGAAATCATCGGCATTGACAATCAGGTTTTTATGTTGCTTCTTTTCCAAATTCATTCATCCTGTAAGAAAGATGGTATACTTCTTTTATTATATTCATTTTTTTTTGAGTTTCAACAATACTTATAGTAAAAAATACATTTTAATGCATTTCACACCGGGTATGCAGGATATCAGGGAGAAAGATTCTTTTTCTCTGCTATATAGAATACAGGTCTGTTTTTAGTCTGGTGATAAATTTTGTTAATATATATCCCGATAATGGCCAGAATAAAGAGAATAATCATTGCATAAATATTGATAAGAAGAACAAGGGTGATATATCCCGGCTGGGAGGTGCCCCCGGTAGCATATTCCACTATTTCATAGATAATAAACCCAATGATAAAGAGAAAACAGAAAACACTTGCATATGCACTCAACTTCAGGGGGAGCTCCGAGAAATAAAATATTCCCATAAAACCGAATTTTAAATTCTGCCTGAAATCGTATTTTGACTTTCCATGAACCCTGGCATGTGCAACATATTCAACATATGTTTTTTTATATGCAAGATTACTGATAATTCCCCTTATAAAAAGGTCCCGGTCTTCATAGGTAAGAAGATCATTTACGACAAGCCGTGAAAGAAGTCTGAAATCCGCTGTATTGGGTGTAATATCAAGTGCGGAAATTCTATTAATGACTTTATAAAAAGTCCTGGAAAAGAGCTTCTTAAAAAATGAGATTTTCATGGTATCTTTCCGTATGGTATTGACAATTTCATTTCCTTCCTGCCATTTCCGGTACAGTTCCGGGATAAGTTCCGGCGGGTGCTGTAAATCAGAATCCATGGAAACAACGATATCTCCACTGGATGCGTGGATTCCTGCAAAACAGGATATCTGATGCCCCACCCTTGTAGAAAGACGAATGAACTTAACATCCCTGTCCTTATCTGCCAGTTCCTTTATTACCTCGACTGTTCTGTCTGTCGAACCGTCATCAACATATATAATCTCTTTTTCCGGTATTTTTAGTTCCGATATTATTTCCGTAAGCTTTTTATAGAGAACCTGTACATTCTCTTCTTCATTAAAGGTAGGGAGGACAATTGAAATCTTATTTGCCGTTCTCATTCTTTTTAACTGTCTCTTTTTAAAGGATTTATTTACCAGCTATTCTTATAACAGATTTTACAATGAAAGTAAAGTCAGAGTCCGGCATTTTTCCATCTCTTCTGCCGGGAATCATAAACATGCAATTTCCCACTTTTTTCTCCAACTCCCTTCCAAACCTTCCGATTTTTGCTATAATAAGAATACCTTTATGATTTGGAGTGTATGATGAAACACAATCTTTTTATCTTTTTTATATTCGTCTTTTGTATCCTGTTTGTAAGCTGCGGGAGTAAGGAACTCACACCGGAAGAAGCGGAAATCCAGAGAATAAGAGCTTATGCGGATTTTATCAACAATAAAACAGTAAAAAAGTATGGCGGCGGGGAGTATCCTCCCGGTGTTGTGGGAGGAACATGGGTCTCCTCAATGACAAATGATCCCAAAACTTTTAATACCCTGTGGGCCAGAGACGGGGATTCCCGGGATGTTGTAGACAGAATATATGATTACCTGGTCGATTATGATCCTTATACAAGGGAATGGAAACCGAATCTTGCAGACTGGGAAATTATCCCGGACAAAGAACATGATACAATGGATGTTATTTTTACCCTGCGTAATGATATCTACTGGACAACTCCTGCTGAACCGGACAAAAAGATAAAAGTAACCTCCGATGATGTGGTCTTCTGGTATAATGAAATAGAAGGGGATAAAAACCTCCAGCAGCCCGGGTATCCCGGGAAGTTAATGAAGATGCCGGACGGGACAGAGAAGCGAATTACAATGGAAAAACTCGATGATCTCCGGTTTGTTGTCCATTATCCCCGGATTATTGCAGACCCGCTTCTTAATGCAAATATGACATTCGGCCCCCGTTATGTTTTTGAAAAGGTAAAAAAGGAGCAGGGCATAGAAGGACTTCAGGATCTTTACACAATCAATACCGATGTAAAAACCATCCCGTCAGTTGGGAAATTTTATATTACCGGATACTCGCCGGGTGTCCGGGTTGTTCTTGAGCGGAATCCCCATTACTGGAGAAAGGATGATAAGGGGACAGGGTACCCGTATATTGAAAAGCTTATCTTTAAAATTGTGCCGGACACGAACACCGAATTTCTCCTTTTTAAAGAAGGCCAGAATGATGATTTTACGGTACGGCCGGAAGATCTGGATGAACTGGTGAATAAGGAAAACCCGGATTATACGGTCTATAATGGCGGGGAAACCCTTGGCTCACTGTTCATTACGTTTAATCAAAATCCGGCACATATCGATGAAAAAGTGTACAATTGGTTCAAAGAAAAGAAATTCCGCCAGGCAATGAGCTGTATACTGAACCGTGAACGGATTGCCCGCCAGGTTTTCCGGGGGATGGCCGTTCCTGCACTCCACTTCTTTGCAAAAGCGAATATGTTTTTTGATGAAAAAATCAAATTACCGTATACCTATGACCCGGACCGGGCTGTCCGGCTTCTTGGGGAGATCGGGATTACAAAAAACAGCGAGGGGGAAATGGTTGACAGTGGCGGAAACAGGGTGGAATTTACGATGAATATGAGTGCGGAATATAATGTGGGTATTGATCTTGCCAATATCTTTGTAGATGAATGCAAAAATATCGGGATAGAAGTAAAGATAAGACCGATTGATTTCCAGAAGATTGTCGATATGACCATGAATACCTTTGAATGGGAGTGTATCCTTATTGGCCTTGGATCGAATTACTGGCCCACCGGGGGAAGTAATGTATGGCAGTCCTCCGGGAATTTCCATCTCTGGCACCCACTCCAGGAATCTCCGGCTACGGAATGGGAAGCCCGGGTGGATAAACTGTATAATGAGGGCAGGTTTGAGCTTGATAAAGAAAAACGAAAGAAAATTTACGATGAATACCAGGAATTGATCCTGGAACAGGTTCCTGTTCTTTATACGGTTCACAGTCTGAACTTTCTGGCTGTACGGAATAAATGGGAGAATATCTTCTATGATACACTGAACGGCCTGGATATTATGTATGTCTATCCCAAAAAGGAGTAAAAAAAGATAAAGGAAATGAAACAGGAAACTATTTTTGCCTTTATCATATCCATTCCCAGGTGGTTTCAAAAAAACTTTATTCATTTCCGCAACAGGTTCCCCCTTTCTGCTTTTATCATTTCCCGTTTTTTTTCCATGACAGTGATGTTGTTTTTTCTTGGTCTTGCAGTCTTTGGCCTTATGCAGCTTGCACCGGGAGACATGGTGGAAAATTATGTACGAAGCCAGATGATGATGGATACAAACTACAGGCAGGATAATAATATCTATACAGAGGAATTAATCCGGGATTATAAACATAAACTCGGACTTGACAGGCCATTTTATGAACAGTACACACAATGGCTTTTTAATGTGTTTATTAAAGGCGATCTGGGCAGATCATTGATTTCAAAAGCTCCAATCCTCTTTCTTATCAGGACAAGGATGGTCAATTCACTTATTCTGAATATTATTTCCCTGTTCTTTTTAACCATTATCTCTTTTGCAACAGGTATCTATTTCTCTTCAAAAGTCGGGACCAGGGTTGATCTTTTTGCCACGTTTTTTGCGCTTTTTCTCCATGCATTCCCCTACATCCTTCTCCTGATCTTGCTCCAGCTTTTTGCTGCACTGACAAAACTTTTTCCCATTACCGCGTACCCGGAATTTCCTTTTTCAGAAAATCCCCCCGGGTTTGTATTCAGTTACCTCTATCATATTATACTCCCTTTAACAGGCGCTTTTCTGGCGGGAATCGGCGGAACCATGAGGTACATCCGGGCTACCATGCTGGACCAGCTCGGT
This sequence comes from Spirochaetales bacterium, assembly GCA_016935735.1. Lineage (GTDB taxonomy): Bacteria > Spirochaetota > Spirochaetia > SZUA-6 > JAFGRV01 > JAFGRV01. The sequence continues at coordinate 30,608 of JAFGQK010000280.1, forward strand.
ATGCCATATATTACCGCACTCCGGGCAAGAGGAATAAGCGAAAAACGGATTTATTTTGCCCATGCGTTCAGAAATACCCTTAATCCATATATTACAGGGAGTGCAAACCTTTTTGCAGAACTCTTTTCTGGGGCCCTGCTCCTGGAAATCATTTTTTCTTACCCGGGGATCGGAAGGCTTATGTTTGATGCAGTAAAGCAGGAAGATATCTACCTTGTGCTGGCAAATATCATGTTTATCAGCTTCCTTGTTCTTTTCGGTATGATGATTGCAGATATTCTTCTGGCAGTCGTTGACCCGCGTATCCGGTATGAAAAAGCATAAAATGCCTGATATAAAAAGTTATTGGTAACGTAAATATCTTTTTACAGCAGTCATTAATTACTTCTGTTTCCGATTTTTTGCTTCTTCCTGCAAAACTATTTCTGGAAGAAAATTGTTAGGAAAATGTGAAATCAACAGGTATTATAAGAATTATACATTTTTATACACTACATATAGCGTAGTATTTATTAAAGGCCACTATATACAGGGGTATTTGTTAAAGGGGAAAAATATAAAAAGCTAATGCTGCAAGTAAAACGGGAGGCTGCAAAGTGATTATATATATGGTAAATATACATGGATTATTAAGAAGCAGGAAAATAGAAATGGGACGGGATGCGGATACCGGGGGACAAACACGATATGTCATAGATCTCGTAAACGCTTTATCAACGTCCAACGAAGTATCCCGTATTGATATCTTTACACGTCTTATCAAGGATAAATGCGTTTCAGAAGATTATTCAAAACAGATTGAGTATGTTACCGATAAATGCCGTATCGTACGTCTTTCCTGCGGGGGGGGTAAATATTTAAAAAAAGAACATCTCTGGCCTTATCTGGACGAGTTTGTCGACAGGATAATCGCTTTTATCCGGGCAGAAGGGAAAATACCGGATATTATCCATGGTCATTATGCAGACGGGGGATATGTTGCAGGAGAAATCGCTTCCAATTTCGGTATCCCGTTTATTTTTACTGCACATTCCCTGGGATATAATAAACTTGCCTTTTTAAAAAGTAATGGCTGGAGCCGGGAGCAGGCAGACAAGGAATACCATATCAATTACCGGATTGAAAAGGAAGAAACAATACTGGCCCAGACCGACCTGGTGATTACAAGCACGGAATATGAAAGAGATGAACTTTACGGATTTTATAAAAATCATAAAAATCCTGAATACAACGTTATCCCACCCGGTCTGGAACTCAGCCGTTTTTTCCCATATTATGATTATGAAATGTCCGGCCAGGTGATCCCGGAAAGAAACAAACAGGTCCGGATGAGAATGATGAATGAATTGCAGAGATTCCATATTGAGCCGGAAAAGCCATTAATCCTCGCCCTCTGCCGACCGGATGCAAGGAAAAATATCGACCTTTTAATCGATATTTATGGAAAGGATAAAGAACTACAGGCACTAGCCAATCTTGCTATCTTTGCAGGAATCAGGGACAATATTGCAGAAATGGAAAACGGTGAAAAGCAGGTATTGACAGATATGCTTTTATCCATGGATCTCTATGATCTGTATGGGAAAATGGCGATCCCGAAAAATCATGATTCGGAAAGAGATGTTCCTGAACTATACAGGATTGCCGCATCCAGGCATGGTGTCTTTGTAAGCGCTTCTTACCTGGAAACCTTTGGGCTTACCCTTATTGAAGCTTCTGCCGCGGGGTTGCCTTTTGTTGCATCAAACAAAGGAGGCCCGAAAGACATTACGAACATCTGCCAGAGTGGGCTATTGGTGAATGTGGAAGATAATAAGGAATTTATCAAGACTATCAAGAAGATTGTGACAGACCAGGAAGTATGGCAGAGATTATCAGATAATGGCGTAAACAGGACAAGAAAGCATTATCAATGGTCAACACACTGCGACCAGTATCTGAATGCTTTACATAAAATACTGAAAAACAGGGAAAAACCTCTTTATACACCGGATACAAAAACAGAATCAATCGGCAGGCGTTTAAGCATGACAAAGTACCTTGTAATTTCCGATATTGACGATACACTCCTGGGTGACAGGGCGGCGTTGAATGAATTCAGGACCCTGTTACAGGATCATTCAAAAGATATTACCTTTGGTGTTGCAACAGGAAGGCACATTGATTCTGCAATACAGATTCTGGAAGAATATGATATAAACTGGGATATTATTATATCCTCGGTCGGGACAGAGATATATTACACAAAACAGAAGAAGTTTGATAAAGGCTGGTATAATCATTTAAAGTTAAAATGGAAACCGGAAAAGATAAGAGAGATTCTCAAGCCACTCCCGATTTTATCTTTACAAACAGAACCGTATACACAGCGGGATTACAAAATCAGTTACAATAAAGATGAACGAATCCCTGCAAAAGATGCGATACCGATTATTCATAATGTCCTGAGCCGGGCACATCTGGCTTATAATCTTATCTTTTCCCACGGATCGTATATTGATATCCTTCCGTACCGGGCATCAAAAGGCAAAGCCATTCGCTATTTATCCACAAAATGGAAAATACCACTCGTTAATATATTTACTGCCGGGAATTCGGGAAACGACAAAGATATGTTAACCGGAAATATAGGCGGAATTATCGTTGGCAATCATGAAATGGAACTGGAATCGTTAAAAAATTCCAGCCACATCTATTTTGCCAGGGAACACTATTCGGCTGGTATTATCGAAGGGTTAAAGCATTACGGGGTATTATAATACGGCCCCGGGGAAAAAATTCAGGGTAATGGTAATAATGAGAAATGGAAAACGAAAATACTCAATAAAACTCAAAATATTCTGGTAAAAGAAATCAAGACTCTTTTTGAACGACAGCAGAAAAACTGGGACAGGTTAAAGAAGTTTTATTAGCTCCGGATGATGTTTCTTCCATTACCTCTTTTCTGTTTTGATCCAGGCAAAATTGTTTAAATGACAGGAGAATATCATTACTTAAAAGGATCTTCTTTTTTTCCAGCCAGAGATTATAAAGAAACATCTTAAAAAAATGGGCTTCCGATGGTATGACTGCCGATGAAAAGATTTCCGGCAATTCTTTCAGGTTATAAGAATTTTTAAGCATACTGTGTTTATATTAAATGATAATCCTTCCCTTTTTCAAGGGATATGTGACTTATTCGGATTTTTATGAGACAAGCCGGTTATTTATATCGGTAACCATTTCCTCATATTCACTGTGCTGGGGATATGAATAAAGCAGTTTATATCCATGCTTTAATTTGTTTTTAAAAAGCTCATGTATCTTTTCATGCATTTCATCTTCCGAATCAAAGGAAAAAGACTTTTCCCTTCCCATACCCTGGTTTTTCCCCCAGATCGCAGTGAAGGTATATGGAGAAAAGAGATGACCCTGGTAATTATGGATATAATAGTAGTCCATCTCGTTTAATTTGTTCATTTTGTAAAGTGCAATTAACATATATTAATAGTATCGGCATGAATTAAAAGTTGGTAAATGGAAAAAAAACTTCTGTTCTTTGCATCTTGATACAACAAGCATAAGTACTTTTGTTGCTTTTTGTTTCATGAAGTGTGGCGTTAAATATAATGCCCGTGGATGTCTTTATCTAACGATCAAGCCTCTGCTTTTTCCAATCTGTTACCGCTCTTTTATTGGTATCAAAGTTTATACCAATCAGAATAATCCTTTTCTCATCTTCTTTATATCTGTCAGCATACCTTTTTTCCACCATTTGACGGATAGCTTTATTGGCATCCTGGTTACATTTTAATTCAATAATGTAGATTTTATCATCAAAAAAGACTGCCATATCTTCCGGCCCTGGCTGGTGAGAACCTCGGTTAACACCTCTACCCCGGAAGCACTCAACATCAGGTAAAAAATCGTGTGGAAATACGCTTCCTGTTGTCCGGTTATTTGGTGATAAGTAATAGATGCCAGGAATAATCACTATGTTGATAAATCCATAATCCTTCAAAAAGTTCTCTTTTCCCCTCAAAAAGACAGGCAATAGTGGAGTGTTTTACCGAATCTCCGGGGCCGGGAAAGGAAGTATAATCCTTTTGGCGGTTTTACCAGGTTGTAAATAAGTCTGGTTTTATCAACATAAAGAAGATTCTCTGCTTTAAATTCCTCAAAACTCTGGACTCCCAGGGGCAGAATTTTCCTTTTCATGATATACCTCTTGTCATCATTCTTTCTGCAGTATGGTGAATTTTAGAAAGAGTGTCAAAAACTATCCGGAGAATATCACTCAAAATACCAGTATTCGACATTCCACCATATATTGTCTTCCACTGCCCTTGGGTCCCATCCTTTGAGTTTCTCATTAAAAACGCTTCGATACACACCAAAGGAAAGGGGAATAACAGGAAGGCTTTTGCTGAAGAGTTCCTGAAGCTGCCAGGATAATGCATATTTCCGTTCAATAAACATGGTATTGTTAAAATAATTCTCCAGGGCAAGCACCTCCGGGGTAAAGATTTCCGTCGGTTTTCTTTCATCTTCAAGGTAAGGGATATTCCAGAACCTGACCGGGAAAGAAAAGTCGCTCGAACGGTTTATATAGACAATACCCCCATGATCCCCGGAAGAATAGAGATAGGATGTAGCTGTTTCCGAGATTTCAAGGTTCACTTTCAGTCCGGCCTTTTGCAGATCTGCCAGGATCGCTTCGACAACAACATACTCCGGTGAATTCCGGAGAGCTTTTGAAATGATGAGTTTTACAGGATCTTTGAGTTTTAACGATGCAAGAAGATTCTTTGCTTTTGCCGGGTTATAATCGTATTTTTCGATTCCGGGATTATAATCAGGGGCATTTTCCTGCCGGTAGCTGTGGGCGATTTCTCCTTTATCATCAAAGAGGAGTCTTCGTACTTTATCCCTGTCAATTGCATGAATAAGCGCTTTTCTGAAATCCTGTTGATTGTAAGGAAATATATGCACATCCGGCTGGAGAAGATAGAGGTTATTCACCGGATCTTCCCGTGTGGCCAGTCCTGCTTTTCCAGCCACCTGGTTGTATGATGAGACACCGAGATTGCTGCAGAGATCGGTTTCCCCGGCTATAGCGGCATCGGGGAGGGGTTTTTTTATCTGAATAATCGTAATTCTCTCTATAGCCGGTTTTTTCCCTGTAAAATAAGGATTGAAAACAAAAGAAGCCCTGTCCCCGGAAACAAAGGATTCCAGGATATAAGGCCCGTCCATAGGGGGAGGGTCAGTTTTTATTTTATCATATACCCCATCGATCCCTTCCTTTTCATATACTTCCTTAAAATGATGCTTCGGATAAATGACAAATCCATCCACCACACTACCTGTCCGCTTTGCATATTCGATTTCAATTGTTTGCATGTCAATCTTCCATACATCTCTTACCCCTGTCTTTCCTGTTATTTCCAGACTGAAAAGGAGGTCATCTGTTGTAACGGATTTCCCGTCACCCCATTTCATTCCCGGCTTAAGTTTCCAGGTGACAACAACTCCCCCATCCGGGAGAAACCGGATAAATTCATTGGTAAAAGAGGGGACTTCCTCTACAAGATGAGGTTCTTTTCTTCCTCCTTTTACTTCATAGAATAATCCCCTGTAGATAAGACCCTGTTTGATATTACTTACATTCAAAGTTTTTAAAGAAGCAACACTCATGACGAGTTCTTTTTTACTTGAAACAGGTTGTTCTGCATATGTTTTTTGAGAAACAGGTTTTATTGGAATATAACCGGGAATTATGACATCGAGAAAAAAGATAAGGCTTATAAAGAAAATGAGAGCCCCACCAAGAATTCTCCATGAATACTTATCGATCTTTGCAGAAAGAGCCGGGTTCTTTTTATCGACATTGAAAGTAACAATGGTTTCTATGATGTTAATAAAAACAATACAATACGCTATGATAAAAAATTTATCTGCCGTTACCAGGTAAGGCACATCGGGGATGCTGTCGGAAAGTGAAAATTGAAAAGCCACACAGGTGAGTAATGTTGTTACACCGACCCCGATATTCGCTTCCAGTTGATCCGGCGAAATAAAAAAAACTGCCATGGAAATAAGAATAATAAAGATAAGAGGTAAAAGGAATTTGATAATATAAGGAGCCATTGGCCGTTTTAAGAGAACGGAAAAACTGACAGATCGTACATCAAAGGGTTTCCCCTCTTTTGCTATGGAACCGAAATCCGAGGCATATGTTCTGGTGGTTGTTGTTGCCTTAAAATAGGGGGCATACACCCAGCCGGTTATGGAAAAAGATTTCGACATCCCGCTTCCTGCCAGATCAGGCCGGGGATTCCCATAACTCCCTTCCAGACCAATCTCCAGGGTAAGAGTCTGGGTATCAAAAGGGAAATTCTGTAACGGAAAGGTTCCCCGGAATGTTCCCTGGATATGCCACCGGATACTGTGCCAGTTTCCTTCATCCTCCCGGTCGATTATTTCCATGGTATCCAGTTCACCATTTGAAAAAAGAATAGGGGGGATATCATCTTTACCAAACCATTTACACCAGAGGTTGAAATCTGCCTGAAACCGGCCGTCTGTAAGGTCAAACCCGGAAATATCCGTAAGGTATATTCCTATATATATATTTTTGGTTTCCGGATTATCCTGGGCACTGGCATCCAGGAAACACACCGTAGAAAGCATCAGGCATAAACTCACAACAAGGGTTAATGTACCTTTTATCATAATGATTCCTCCACAATCCAAAATATCAATTCCAATTTTATAAAAAAGACTTTTCTTATATTGTCCAGATATCCTTGAATCGATGGGGTTTTTCGCAATATTTACAGATAAAAGTATTCTCTCCGGAACGGAAGAATTCTGTCTGGGTGTTTTCATTATGTACCGGGTTTGAAATACAATCCTGGTTTGTACAGCCGATCTCATCAAAATTATATACCCGGTGAGGTGTATTAAGCCGCAGCTTTCTGACAACCCTGTGTTTTTCTATGAAATTCAGTGTGCACCCCGGTGCAATTGCAGCAAGTTTTTTAATCTTTCTTTCTTCAAAATCCCGGCTATCAATAGATGGAAGGGAAATAATCCCTTTCATTAAATCCGTTTTGCGGGATTGAAATACGGCATGAGAACTCGTTGTGTTTAAATCCAGGATTCTTCTTATTTTATAAATATGGTCCCATATGGTTTCCGCATCATCACCTTTGCCGATATGATCTATCACTATTCCTTCGCTGATCGGTTTTATTCCTACTTTATAATCCATTTTGGGCTTGTTCACCGGCTCAACTTCCACAATGAAATCATCCGGGTATTCAGGGACAACAGGATGTTTGCCGGTAAAATCTTTGCCGAGTTTTCCACCGAGCATACCGATTTCTATGATCCTTGTAAAGTATCCGTTTAAAGCCTGTTCTTCCCATCCGTTAAGCGGCGTACTGTCCAGAAATACAGGGAGTGTCGGATATTCCCTGTGCCGCGGCAATGGATGGTAGAAGCGGGTACCTTCCGGTAAAAGGGGTAAAAACTTTTCATGAAATGTAACCGCCGCCCTGAGTCTGCCGCTTTTTTCACGGACATCTTCGCCCATTCTTTCAAGTTGAAGCCGTGTAAAGTACCATATATCCGCAATACGGCCGGATTTCAAATATTCTTCTATGGAATGAAATAACTTTACAGAAAAACCCGCAGATTTCATTTTTTCGATATAGTGATCGGGCATAGCGAGCTCTTCCGGGGAAATAAGATCCACCTGCACTTCTTTAAAAAATTTAAGACCATCAGCTTTTGTATGGACCGTCCTGCCGTGATAGAGATCGCCGACCAGGGCAATATGTATAGAACTCCTGTCCCATTTTTTAGTTTCATAGAAGGTATATTCATCAAGGAACTCCTGGGTCGGATGTTCATGTTTGCCGTCACCCCCATTAATAAAAGCAGGTTTGGGCAGATGGTTTCTTTCTGCATATTCAGAGAGTGCCTTTTCAAGCCATCTGCAAACACCTTCAAGCTTTGTTCTTACGATAAACAGTGAATATTCATTATAACCACAAAGCATTTTAAACGTATCAGCATAACTTTCCATTTTTTTAAATGAGGAATGCTGGGCATCCATAATACTGAGTCTGGTATTATGAAACAGTGCCGCACTTTTAAATGATTCCCTGGTCCGGGTGGAATCTTCGAGAAAGACTATATAGGTACTGACCCGGGAATCATTAATCTGAAAATGCGACAAAGACTTCCTGTTTCTGATTGCGGATTTTATTTCTTTTGTTTTTTCATATAAATAGATCTGCTCATCAATTGAAAGATCATTAACAACAGCAATTGTCCTTCCCATAAATAAACCAGATTTTTCAGGGATATCCATTCTGCTGCTCCTTTGCGGGTATTTAGAATAAATAAATCATAATTCCTTTTTTTTGTCAATTCCCTGTATTTATTTGCAGCAATTCTCAATGTGGCCTTATTATAATATTACCTTCACAGAGTATATAGAAAGAACAAGCCTATCTTTACAAGCAAGCTACA